>JACCWE010000158.1 GCA_013697785.1 Gemmatimonadaceae bacterium | reverse complement strand
GTGAGGAGGTCGGCGCCGTCCTGCTGCCCGATGTCGATGTAGCGCTCGACCTTGCCGCGCGAGGTCTCGTGAACGAGCGGCCCGACATCCGTCCCCTTCTTGCGGCCGTCGCCGAGCTTCATCGCCTTCGCACGATCGACGAGCAGTCCGAGCACGTTGTCGTGGATCTTCGACTGCAGAATGAGCCGGCTCGTCGCGGTGCAGCGCTGTCCCGTCGTGCCGAACGCGCCCCAGAGCACGCCCTCGAGCGCGAGCTCGGGATCCGCATCGTCGAGCACGATCATCGCGTTCTTCCCGCCCATCTCGAGCGAGAGGCGCTTGTGCATCCGCCCGCACGTCTCGCCGACGATCGAGCCCACAGCCGTTGAGCCGGTGAATGAGATCGCCGGAATGTCGGGGTGATTCACGATCGCCGCGCCGACATCCTCACCCGCGCCGTGCAGCAGCTGCACGACTTCCGGCGGCAGCCCCGCCTCGAGCAGAATCTCGACGAAGACGTGACCCGTGTGCGGCACATCCTCGGCCGGCTTGAAGATCACTGCGTTGCCGCAGAGGAGCGCGGGGAAAATCTTCCACGTCGGAATCGCGAGCGGAAAGTTGAACGGCGTGATGATGCCGCAGATGCCGATCGGGCGGCGGAAGCTCATCGCCCACTTCGATCGGAGCTCGCTCGGTACCGTGTGGCCGAACAGTCGGCGTCCCTCGGTGGCGGCGTAGTACGCGGTATCGATCCCTTCCTGCACGTCGCCCTTCGTCTCGGCGACCGGCTTCCCCATCTCGCGCGTCATGAGATCCGCGATCTCATCCTTGCGCTTGACGAGAAGATCACCAGCCTTGCGCAGCACATCGCCGCGCGCCGGGGCCGGCGTGTTGCGCCAGATCTCGAAGCCCTTCTTCGCCGAGGCGACTGCGCGCTCGACGTCGGCGGAAACGGAGAGCGGAAAGCGGCCGATGATGTCGGTCGTGTCCGCGGGATTGACGTTGTCGAAGTACTTGCCCGTGGATGGCTCGACCCAGGCACCTGCGACGAAATTCTTGAAAGTTTTCATGTCGTAATATCGTGGAAGTGCAGCGAGCGCGTCAGGAGCACATCCACGTCGCGGGGTGCTGGGCGGTTGGGGCGGCGTAGCCGGTGCGCGGGAGGATCTCGAGGCCAGCGAGCACGAGCCCCCATATGACCAGAAGAAGCGAGAGGACGTGCGCCTGCACCGAGCGGTGGCGCCACGTCCAGACCGCGCTCCACACTCCGCCGACGGCGACCATCCCGCTCGCGAAGAGAAAGGCGAAGAGCCCGGGACCACAGCGCGCGCTGTAGGGCCAGAAGAGCATCCCGACGCCGAGCAGCACGGCGAGCATCAGTCGTGCGAAGACGCCGAAGGTCGTCGTCGAGCGCTGCACCTCGACGATCTTTGCCTTCTCGGCCGGTGCCTTTGCGCCCGACGTCGAGATCAGCGCGTCATCGGAGATCGACTCGAGCTGCCTGTCGATCTTCTTCATCTCCTTGTCCCATTCGGTGCCGGCCATAATCGTCCTTTAGCTAGGCGTGCTCTCGCGCGAGCGCATACCGCTCGATCTTCTTGTAGAGATTCGAGCGCGGCATGTCGAGCAGGCGCGCGGTTTCGGAGACGTTCCAGTCCGTCTCGCGAAGTTTGTGAAGGAGGAAGGCCCGCTCCGCGGCCTCCTTGAACTGCTCGAACGTCTTGCTGTCGGCGAGCGAGCCGAGGCTCGTGGTGTCCGCCGCGCGAAGTCCGAGCAGGCGATCGACATCGGTGGCGCCAATGCGCGGCCCCGATGAGAGAATGAGAATTCGCTCGACGGTGTTCTTGAGCTCGCGCACATTCCCGGGCCATCCGAAGGCGGCGAGACGGTCGACGGCGTCCTGGCTGAAGGTGCGCGGCGGCATCCCCTCGCCCTCGGAGAGAATCCCGGCGAAGTGATGCACGAGGAGCGGAATGTCCTCGCGGCGATCGCGCAGCGGAGGTACGACGACGGGGACGACGTTCAACCGATAGTAGAGATCCTCGCGGAAGTTCCCCTCCGCGATCTCGGCCTCGAGATTCTTGTTCGTCGCGGCGATCACGCGCACATCCACCGAGATCGTCTTGGAGCTCCCGATGCGATTGACGACGCCATCCTCGAGCACGCGAAGCACCTTCGCCTGCGCACTCGGGCTCATGTCGCCGATCTCGTCGAGGAAGAGCGTGCCGCCGTTCGCCTGCTCGAACTTCCCCGTGCGATCGGCGATCGCTCCGGTGAACGAGCCCTTGATGTGCCCGAAGAGCTCACTCTCGATGAGCTCACTCGGAATCGCCGCGCAGTTCACTTCGACGAACGGCTTCGCCGCGCGCGGCGACAACCGGTGTACCGCGCGCGCGACGAGCTCCTTCCCGGTTCCGTTCTCGCCGGTGATCAACACGCGAGCGGGCGTCGTGGCAACGCGCTCGATCTTCTCGATGAGCGAGCGGATCGCGAACGACTTGCCGACGATCTCGTAGCGCGACTCGATGCTCTGGCGGAGGCGGCTGTTCTCCTCGCGCAAGACCACGTGCTGGAGCGCGTTGCGCAGCGTGACCTGGATGCGGTCGGTGTCGAGCGGTTTCTCGAGAAAGTCGTACGCGCCAAGCTGCGTCGCCTCGACGGCGGTCTGAATAGTTCCGTGTCCGCTGATCATTACGACGATCGCCGCGGGATCGATGACGCGAATGCGCTTGAGCGCCTCGAGCCCATCGATGCCGCCCATCTTCACGTCCATGAAGACGAGATCCGGATGCCACTTCTCATACTCGGCGATCGCGTCGACGGCGTTCTGCACCGAGTGCACTTCGTAGCCGTCGTACTCGAGGAGCTGTCCGAGCGCGGCGCGGATGCCCTTCTCGTCGTCGGCAACGAGGATCTTCGGGCTCACCGGACCACCTTGTAGAGTGTGACCTGTCCCTTGTTGATCCGCACGTCGCCAATGTGCACGGGGGTGGTCAGCGCGAGCGCGTCGTCGGAAAGGCCGGGCGGGCGCGCGCCCTTGGAGTAGCTCTTGATCAGGCGCGGCATCATCGCGTGCGGGAGTGAGAAGTCGTGAATGCGGAACGACTGCACGCGATACTCGGCGAGGCCGAGCTTCACGATGTCGAGCGTGCCCCCGAACTCCACCTGCTCCCGATCGCCGAGCACTCTGGAGAGCGGTCCGAGCGATGAGAGATCGCCGAGATCGCGCGGGTTGAGCGAGCAGCGCACGAGGAGCTGATCGCCGCTCACCATCGCCTCGACGTCGCGCGCGGATGTGGGGAGCTGATGCGACAGCTGCTGGAAGATGAAGGCGACGAGATCGCCCGCTTCGACGTTGCCGTAGACGGGGCCGTTGCGCGAGCCGAGCCGCTCGATGATCGCACGCGCGCGCGCCGCGCCGGCGGGAGTCGCGGGCTGCCACTGATTGGCGGCGTGCGCGGGCGCGGCCGGGATCGGCTGCGTGATGCGGTGCAGATAGGGTGTCCAGTAATCGCGCGTGAACCACGCGCCCGTGGCGAAAGCGATCGCCACGACGAGACATCCGATCGACTTGAAGCATCCCCCCATGGCCTACGCACCTCCCAATGGAATCGACGCGACTCTCGTGTAGCGCGAACCCGCCGGCGTGAGCGTGCTCTCGAGCAGCGAGAGTTCGGTGACCTGCTGCACTCCCTTGTACCCCACTGCGCGCGCGGCAATGGCGAGCGCTCGCGCATTGGCGAGCGGCATCTCCTCGCGCACGCGCGCGATGGTGATGTGCGGGCGAAAGGCGCGCGCGTCGAGCGCGAAGCCGTGCGCAGCGCACGTCGCCTCCACATCGTGATGCATCAGTTCGAGCCTCGGGTCGTGTTGCACACCCATCCATACGACGCGCGGCGCCCGAAGGTTCGGAAAGGCGCCGAGGCCGCTAATGCGAAGCTCAAGCGGCGGCTGCGCGGCGGCGATTCCGGCGAGAATCTTCTCGAGCTCGGCGGGGGCAGTGTCGGGCTGCTCGCCGAAGAACTTGATCGAAAGGTGGAGATTTTCCTCGCGAACCCAGCTCGCCTCGGGGGCGGCCTTCTTCATCGGCGCGATCGCCTGACAGATGGCGCGCCGCTCGCGCGAGCCCAGCTCAAGAGCCAGAAAGAGGCGCACTGGCTCCGAGATCGGGGACGACGCCGGCGAGCACGTTCAGGGAGCCCGAGCGAAAGCCGCGGGGATCGAGCACGGCGCTGACGAAGCCCGCCGCGCAGACGACGGCGAGGAGCAGCGTCGCACGATCGGGGTCGCTCCACTCATGCAGCTCCGCGAGATCCATCTCGATGCGCGCCGTGTCGCCATGATGCCGAACGCGCAGGTTCCCGACGACGCCGAGCTCGCGCAGTGAACGCTCGGCGCGCTCGACGGCGGAGAGGCGTGTGACGGTGACCGGGGTGCCGTACGGAAGGCGCGACGAGAGGCACGGAGACGACGGCTGTGACCACGTCGGAATTCCGCGCGCGCGAGAGAGCTCGCGAATGTCGGCCTTGGTGAATCCGAGCTCGGCGAGCGGCGAGCGAACGCTGTTCTCGCTCGCGGCCAACTTGCCGGGACGATGGTCGGAAAGATCGTCGGCGTTGGTGCCGTCGATGATCGTCGCGATTCCGCGGTCGGCGCGCACGCGCTCGAGCACGCTCCAGAGCTCCGACTTGCAGAAGTAGCAGCGGTTCGTTGGATTGGCGACGTAGCGCGGGTCGTCCATCTCGTGAGTGTCGACCTCGAGCACTGTTATACCGGCACGAACCGCAACGTCGCGTGCCATCTGCCACTGCTCGACAGGGTACGACGCGCTGCGCCCGATCACGGCGAGGAAGCGCTCGGGGCCGACGGCCTCGATGGCGACGCAGGCGAGGTAGGCGGAGTCGACTCCGCCGCTGAACCCGAGCAGGAGGGAGTCGTGCGCGCGGAGCCACGAGATGAGCTTGCTCTCGCGCTCGAGCGCTGCGCTCGGAGAGTCGAGAAGCTGAGGGGAGCTCATGATCGAAACGTAGCCGCGAGGGGGAGCGGGGGAAATATCAGCGCGTGAGGAGCAGCGCCGGGTGCACCACGCGTCCGTCGCTGGAGCGGAGCGCAACGTCGAGCGAATCGACGTCCCACACGACGATGAGCGCGCGGTCGGTGCCGCCCATGAAGGTCATGAGGTCCTGCTTCGAGAGCCCCGGCTCCTTGAGCGGAGCCGAGCCTGTTGGCGCCGCGCGATAGGGGTGCGTGTGAAAGGTGCCGATCACGCCCGGCGTGCTGTCGCAGCTGCCGGTGACGGCGAACTGGAAGCGCTTCATGTCGTGTGCGGGGACGAGCCCGATCACGTGGAAGGTGTCGGCGTTGGAGTCGCCTATGAGGCAGCCGAGGTATTCCTTTTGAGTTGGGCGGCCACCGGTGCCGAGCGCCTGGGTGAGCATGTTCTGATCGGCGATCTCGTCCCAATGGCGATTGGCCTGCGACCAGGTGCTGTTGAGCGAGTCGCGCACGGCGGGAGCGATCACGATGATCGGATCGCTCGCTCGGTGCGCTGCGAGAGCGGCGGCGACGACGAAGGTGAGGAGCAAGGCGAGACGTGGCGCGCGAGCGAAGCGGGCGGAGCGGCTGGTGATGCGAGACTGCACGACTGGTCCCGATGCTGGGTTGGCGGCGCGAAGCACGAAAAGGGTTCTTCTATATTACCCGCTCGCGCCAATGCGTTCTGTCACGCCTCCATTGGGAATCTCCATGCCAGTGATCGTCAAAACGGCACTATTGCTGATCGCCTCGAACTGCTTCATGACGTTCGCGTGGTACGCGCACCTGAAGAATCTGCACAACAAGCCCCTGTACGTTGCGATCCTCGTGAGCTGGGGGATTGCGCTGTTCGAGTACGCGCTGCAGGTGCCGGCGAATCGGATCGGCAGCACGCAGCTCGAGCTGGGCCAGCTCAAGATTCTGCAGGAAGTGATCACCCTGGCGGTGTTCGTTCCGTTCGCCGCTCTGTACATGCGCGAGCCGGTAAAGCTCAACTACCTGTGGGCAGCGCTGTGCATGGCGGGGGCGGTGTACTTCATCTTCCGCAAATAGCTTGACTTCACCGTCTTCCCGGTCGATAGTCGTTGCTTCGTCGTGCGGCGCATCATCTCTCGTGGAGACCGCGGATGCCGCTCACCCGCTGCGCTGGCTTCGTTGCTCGAGCAATGCTCACCCTGATCGCGCTCGGCGGCTGCTCCTCGAGCACGGAGCCCGCCTCTCGCGAGGCGCTGATCACGTCGACGGTGAGCGTGTCGACCAGCTCGGCGAACGTCGGAGAGTTCATCAGCGCGCAGTGGGTGATCGAGAACGTCGGTGACGTGACGTATCACCACTCGTACGGGCTGCCCCACGGCATCGGCTACGCGCTGGAGATCTCCGCCACGCCGTCGGCCTCCGTGCTCGAGTATCAGCGCGGAGATGTGTTCTTCACCTCGAACGACTCGTTGAATCTCGCGCCGCACGCGAAGCTCGTGCTCACCACGCTGTACAGGGCGAAGGCGGTGGGCCGGGCGACGGTGAATGGATGCCTGCCGCCCGACAGCACGGTTACCGATGCGTGGCGGTGCGTGTCCACCGACGTTCGCGTCATCTCGGGATTCTAGCGGCGCGCGGTCTGCCCCGGTTTTCCCTCCCAGCGGTTTCGAAGCGCGTCATGGAGCACTGTCGGGCGCTCCTCAGGAAAGAAGAGATGGGCTGACTCCGCAATCGAGCATTCGGGCGAGACGACCGCTGTCGGAATCTTGAGCGATCGTGCGCAGGGGAGCAGAGGCTATTGAACGGCCGTGACCACGCCCGTGTTCTTGTATACCGTCCCTTCCTTCATGACGAATTCGACGTTTTCGAGAATCTTCACGTCGTGCGTCGGATCGCCGGACACGGCGATAATGTCGGCGAGCTTTCCTTTCTTTATCGACCCGAGCTTGTCGAGCACGCCGATCAACTCAGCGCCGCCGACGGTCGCCGCCTGGATCGCCTGCATCGGCGTCATTCCATACTTCACCATGTACGAGAATTCCTTCGCCGCATCTTTGTAAGGGCACACCGGCACGTCGGTTGAGAACGCGATCTTGACGCCCGCCAGCACTGCGCGCCTGAAGCCAGCATAGTGAATGTCGGCGATCCCGTCGTTGTGCTGCTGAAAGTCGACGGGGGTGGCGGGATTGCCGGCGATGCACTCGTGCACCTCGAGCGTCGCGGAGAGAGAAGTACCGTGCTCCTTCATCAAACGTGCCGCCTCGTCATCGAGATAGGTGCCGTGCTCGATCGATGCCACTCCGGCTCGAACCGCATTCTTGATGCCGATCGCATTATGCGCATGCGCGGCGACTTTGAGGCCGAACGAATGCGCCTCGTCCACCGCCGCCGCCAGCTCGGCCGGCGTAAATTCCTGCGCCTGCTTGTTGCTGCCGTGCGTGAGGACCGCACCGGTCGACAAAATCTTGATCTCGTTCACGCCGGCAGCGGCGAACAGCCGGACCTTCTGGCGAACTTCGTCGGGACTGTTGGCCTCGCCGTAGTGCATGTCCCACGGCAGCTGCACGTCGGGGGAGACGCCGGAGAACGAACCCGCGCCGCCGGTGATCGTGATGTATCCGCCAGCGACGTACATGCGCGGGCCGACGATGTCGCCGCGCGCGATCGCATCGCGAATGCCGACGTCGTTGAGCGCGCGATAGGTGCCGACATCGCGCACCGTCGTGAACCCCGACATCAGCGTCGTGCGCAGATTCGGAATCGCAGCCAGCACGTCGTCGGACTTGGTGTGGTAGAGCACGACGCGCGGGTCGCCGTCGGACTCGAAGACGCCATCGGAGAGATGCGTGTGGTTGTCGATGAGTCCCGGTAGCACCGTCATCTTCGACAGATCGATGACGCGTGCGCCTGCGGGGATGCTCACCGAAGGCCCGACGTCCTCGATCTTCCCGTCACGAATGAGAATGATCTGGTTCGACGCGACCGTGCCGCGATCGGTGTCGATCAGCTTCCCCGCCTTGATTACCGTCACCTGAGCGAGCGTGGGAAAGGCGGTCGCGAGGAACAGCACGAGGGTGATGAGCGCGCGAGCGCGTGCGGTCATGCGGGGCTCCGGATCTATGATGAGTGAACGCGCGGGACAGCGGCCAATCAGTCCGTGACCGGCACCGCCGCATCCGAGGTCTTGTACACCTTGCCGTCCTTCATCACGAACTGCACGTGCTCGAGCTGCGTCACATCCTTCGTGGGATCGCCATTCGTCGCGATGATGTCAGCGTACTTCCCCTTGCTGATCGAGCCGACCTTGTCGAGCACGCCGATCAGCTCAGCGCCTCCCGTCGTCGCGGCCTGGATCGCCTGCATCGGCGTCATCCCGTACTTCACCATGTACGCGAACTCCTTTCCGGCATCCTTGTATGGACACACGGGGACGTCGGTGGAGAATGCGATCTTCACACCGGCCTGCACGGCTTTCCTGAACGCGTTGTAGTGGGTCTCGGCGATTCCCTTGTTGTGCGCGAGGAAGTCCGCGGGCTGGTTCGGCTTCGCGACGATGCAGTCGTGCACATCGAGGGTGGCCGAGTAGAAGGTGCCGTGCTCTTTCATGAGCCGGATGGCTTCGTCGTCCATGTACGTGCCGTGCTCGATCGACGCGACACCCGCGCGGATCGCATTCTTGATCCCATCTGCACCGTGCGCGTGCGCGGCAACCTTGAGGCCGAAGGCGTGTGCCTCCTCGACGGCGGCGGTGAGCTCCGCAGCTGTGAACTCCTGCGACTTCGTGTTGGAGCCGTGCGTGAGCACCGCGCCGGTGGACAACACCTTGATGACGTTGACGCCCTGCGCGGCGAGCAGCCGAACCTTCTGGCGCACTTCGTCGGGGCTGTTCGCCTCGCCGAACTTCATGTCCCACGGAAGAATCACGTCGGGCGACACGCCGGTCATCGCGCCGGCGCCGCCGGTGATCGTGATGTAGGCGCCAGCAACGTACATGCGCGGGCCCGGGATGTCGCCACGAGCGATCGCATCGCGGAGCGCGACATCGTTGAGTGCGCGATAGGTGCCGAGATCGCGGACAGTCGTGAAGCCGGCCATAAGCGTGGTCTTCACACTCGGTACCGCCGCGAGGACGATCTCGGATGACGTGTGGAAGAGCACGGCGCGCGGGTCGCCGTTGTCCTCGGGGAGAACGCCATCGGCTTCGTGCGTGTGGCTGTCGATGAGACCCGGGAGCACGGTCATGTTCGAGAGGTCGATGACCTTCGCACCTGCGGGAATCGCGAGCGATGGGCCGACCGCCTCGATCTTGCCGTCGCGCACGATGATGATCTGGTTGGTCGCGACCGTTCCCTTCTCGGTGTCGACGAGCTTTCCCGCTTTGATAGCGGTGACCTGCGCCGCGGAGAGCGAGGGGGCGAGGGCGAGCAGCGAAAGCGCTGCAAGCGAGCGAAGAGGCAACAGCATGCGGTGCTCCATGGTGGGGCGTGGCGACGTGGGGGCCGCGGGGCGCGAGGGCGAACGCGCGCAGCGAGGTGAATGTGGCGCGTCGGGAGCGGATGCGCAAAGTGCGGGGCGAGAGACTGCCCGAATGGCGAGCAATGTGAGCTGAGGAGCACGCGCTCACGCTGCCGAGTGAGCCGTTGCCGGAGTGAAGTGCGACGGCGGAGCTTCCTCGCCCGTCGTCCGATAGCGCAACGCCTCCGCCACGTGCGGGGCTTCAACTCCGCGCGACGCATCGAGATCCGCGATCGTGCGAGCGACGCGGAGCACGCGATGGTATCCGCGCGCCGTGAGGCGGAGGCGCTCCGCCGCGCTCGTGAGCAGTGCGCGCGCGTCAGTGGCAAGCCCGCCCGTTGACTGGAGCGCGCGCACGTTGACGTGTGCGTTCACAGCGACCTCGCCGCTTTCCGAGTAGCGCAGAAGCTGGCGCGCGCGGGCGAGCTCGACGCGCTCGCGGATCGACGCCGAGCCTTCGCCTTCGCCTCCGGCGGCCAGTGTGCCGAGCGCGAGCGCGCCGACGGGCACGTGCATGTCGACGCGATCGCGCATCGGGCCGGAGAGGCGCGCGCGATACTTCGCGATCTCCGCGGCGGCACAGCTGCACGCGTGCGCGCCGTCGCCGGCATTGCCGCACGGGCACGGGTTCATCGCGCCGACCAGTGTGAAGCGCGCGGGAAAGGCGATCGCGAGCGCCGCGCGCGCGATGACGACGCGGCCATCCTCCATCGGCTGGCGCAGCGATTCGACGACGTGGCGGCGGAACTCGAGAAGTTCGTCGAGAAAGAGAATTCCGTGGTGCGCGAGGCTCACCTCACCGGGGCGCGGCGGATTCCCGCCGCCGATCAGCCCAGCGTCGGAGATCGTGTGGTGCGGCGCGCGGAACGGGCGCGCGACGACGCGCGGGTCACCCGGTGCGAGCACACCTGCGACCGAGTGGATCGCCGTGACATCGAGCGCCTCGCCCTCAGTGAGCGCAGGCAAGATGCTCGGCAGTCTGCGCGCGAGCATCGTTTTTCCCGCACCGGGCGGGCCTACCATGATGACGTTGTGCCCGCCCGCGGCCGCGATCTCGAGCGCGCGCTTCGCGGTGCCCTGCCCCACGACATCGGCGAAGTCCAATGGATCACGGGATACCGCGATCGGCGCACTGTGCGGCTCCGCACGCGCGAGCGCATTTCGGCGCAGGGCGCCCACGAGCTCGCGCAGCGAGTTCGGCGCCGCGAGCACGGTCGCGCGCACGAGCGCCGCCTCGTCGACGTTGGGCGGCGGAAGCACGAGCGTGGGCACGTATTCACGCGTGGTGCGTTGAGCGACGCGCCGCGAGATCGGGAGTGCGCCACGCATCGCGCGCAGCGTGCCGTCGAGTCCGAGCTCGCCCACGGCGACGATCTGCGCGACGGACTCCGCGCGCAGCTGCCCCGTAGCGACGAGGATGCCGAGCGCGATGGGGAGATCGAAGGCCGTGCCTTCCTTTCGTCGATCGGCGGGGGCGAGGTTGATCGTGAAGCGCTTCGGTGGCACCACGAAGCCCGAGTTCACGAGCGCCGCGCCCACACGCTCTCGACTCTCCTTCACCGCTCCGGCCGGCAGTCCCACGATGGTCCACTGCGGCAGCCCCTGCGCAGCGTCGACCTCGACGGTCACATCGTAGGCTTCGATGCCGATGACGGCGGCGGAGTGGATGGCGGCGAGCATCGCACGAGAATGGTGTCGCGCGACGTGAGCGCCATCATCTCATTCGCTCAGAACATCGCATCGCGCGGCATCACCTCCTGGCGCGACTCGGCCTCAGAAGCGCCCGCACCTTCCCGCTCTTTCCTCCCCCGCAGTAGAACCGATCCGCACCATCGGACTCCATCCCCGAGACGAAGCTGTCCTTTGGCATGTCGAGCTGCTCGAGAACTTCGCCGCTCTCGGGATCGATTCTCCTCACGTCGCTCTCGTCGCCTTCCCAGGTGGCGTGCCACAGCTCGCCGTCGACCCAGGTCACGCCGGTGACGAAGCGGTTCGAGTCGATGGTGCGAAGGATCGCGCCCGTCTCGGGGTCGATCTGATGAATCTTTCGCTCGCGGTGCTGCCCCACCCACAGCGTTCCCTCACCCCACGCGAGCCCCGAGTCGCCGCCGCCTGGGGCCGGGATCGTCGAGAGCACGCGACCTGTCGCCGGATCGATCTTCTGAATATGCTTCTCGGCGATCTGATACAGGTACTTCCCGTCGAACGCCGATCCGGCATGCGCGGGGACCTCGATCGCGCGCACCGTCCTGCCACTCGCTGGATCGAGCGCGTTGAGCTTCTCGCCCGACGCGAACCACACGTTCGCGCCATCGAAGGTGACGCCGCCCACCTGGTCGACGCCCGGGAAGGGGCCGTACTCGCGGACGATCTCTGCATTCGATTTTATCATGGCTGCAGTCTATCCGATCGGCAGAGGAGCCGGGAGTAACAAGATTGTCGTGAATCCCGGCAGCGGTGTCGTCATCCAGCGGCGCGCTCGCCCTCGCCCGAGGGGCTGCACCTTCCCCGCTTCGGCGAGGGAGTCGAGTGCGCGCTGCACGGTGCGCTGGCTCGCGCCCAGGGCGAGGGCGAGAGCAGAGCTCGACCACGATTCGCCGTCGGCGAGAAAGGCCAGCACATCGCCGTGCTCTTCATCCACGGGCCATGCGAGCACTGCAACCGCGCTCGCCCGCCTCGGCTCGAGTGCGAATCCGCGCTTCGTCGCACTCACGTTCGCGACCGTGCGCAGCATCCGGCGAAGGCGGCCGATCTCCACACGCAGTCGCGCGCGATGCGACTCGTCGGCGTGCTTCGCTCCGAACGCGCGCGCGAGCAGCTCGTCGCGCGATACATCCCCGGGCCACGCCTCGGCAAGCACGCGTGCGACAGCGAAGAGCACTGGTCGGCTCGCGAGTGAGATCACCTTCTCCTTTTCGCGCACGACATTGCGACACGCGTCGACGACGAGCGTCTTCGACTCGAGCACCGACTCGACTTCTTCGAGGAGCAGGAGTCGCGACTCTCCACTGGTGATGAGCCTCGCCGCGGGTTTGTCGAGCACGAGTGACGCGCTCTCCACCTCCGCCCGGAGTGCCGGAATTCCTGCGACATGCGCCGCGCGCTCCGCACGAGCGAACGCCGCACGCGCGTCCTTCGTGCGAAGGCGACGAAGAGCTATTCCCGCAACCGCGAGCTCGTGCGCCGCGCGCAACGCCGGCGGGAAGAGCGCTGGGTCGAGCAGCTCGAGCTCGCGCTCCGCATCGGCGAGATGCCCAATGAGGAGAAGGCGGCGCACATTCAGATAGCGCGCATACCCCGCGTTCACGAAATCGCCGTACGCCTCGAGCGTCGCGCGCGCTTCATCGAGTGACTTCGAAGGCCACGCGAGCTCGCGCGAGACGAGCGCGATCTCCGCCTCGGCCACCACACATCTCGCGCGCGCGACCGCCTCTCTCGGGCCAAATGCTCGCGCCGCGCGTCGCACCAGAGCTCGCGCGCGAACGAGATCGCCGAGCTGCGCCATCGCTATTCCGCGGAGCGCGAGCGCGGGCGCATCGTCGCGGAGGGCGACGTGGTTGAGGGCGCCGAGTGGGTCGCCGGCCGCGAGAGCGCGAGCGGCGGCAGTGATCAACGAGTCCAACAGAATCCCGCCACGATTGTCACTCACACCGGGTGAATGTCCAGCACTAATCTATCTCACGAACGACAGGCAGTACGTCGCGCCGAGTGCGGCGTGAGGATCATTCGACAATCAATGGAGGAACGAACGATGACGACTACAGCGACGCACGACACCGGAACACGCGAGGAGTGGCTGGCGGCGAGACTCGAGCTTCTGGAGGAAGAGAAGGAGCTCACGCGACTGAGCGATCAGGTCGCGCGGAAGCGCACCGAGCTTCCATGGGTGAAGCTCGAGAAGGACTATCGCCTCGACACGATTGAGGGGAACGTCTCGCTCGCGGAGCTGTTCGGAGGGCGTTCACAGCTGCTCGTCTACCATTTCATGTTCGGCCCGGATTACAAAGCGGGCTGTCCCTCGTGCTCGTCGATCGCGGATGGCTTCAACGGCATCTTCGTGCATCTCGAGAATCACGACGTCGCGTTTACGGCCGTGTCGCGCGCGCCGCTGCCGAAGCTCCTCGAGTTCGAGAGGCGGATGGGATGGACGTTCCCGTGGGCATCATCGAGCGACAGCGAGTTCAACTTCGACTTCAATGTGTCGTTCACGAAGGATCAGCAGAAAAAGGGACTGATCGAGTACAACTACAAGCGCGGCGGTCATGCGATGGACGAGGCAGCGGTGCCGGAGCCGGTGAGGCAGTTCGCCGCGATGGCCGGAACCGACGCCAACTCCTATACGCGCGAGCGGCCGGGGGTGAGCGCATTCGTGCTCGAGGACGGCGTCGTGTACCACACGTACTCGAGCTATGCACGCGGAGTCGACGGCATCTGGGGGATGTACCAGTGGCTCGACCGCGCGCCGAAGGGGCGGAACGAGCAGGGTGTGTGGTGGCGCCGGCATGACGAATATCCCGCGCGCTGAGCAGAGGGTACAGTGATGGGTGAAATGGCGATGGGCGGAGCGATGGGCGGAGCGATGAGGTCGGGCTCCGCACCGTCGTCCTTCGCGATGTGGATACCGATGTGGGTCGCGATGATGGCAGCGATGATGCTGCCATCGCTTGCCCCGACGCTCTGGCGCTATCGCCTGGCGTTCGCGAGATCCGACGGCGCGGGCGCCGCGTCACTCACTGCTCTGGTGGGCACCGGCTACTTCGCCGTGTGGATCGCACTCGGCGTCGTCGCCTATCCGCTCAGCATTGCGCTCGCGGTGCTCGCGCGGAGCATTCCGATGGCGGCGGGAACGCTCGTCATCGCGGGCGGCGCGCTGCAGCTCTCGTCATGGAAGGCGCATCATCTCGACTGCTGCCGAAGCGAGCCGAGTGGATGCAGTACCGTTAGGGCGAACGCGACAACGGCGTGGCAGCGCGGAGTGCGGCTCGGCATCGAGTGCTGTTATTGCTGCGTCGGGCTCTCCGCGGCGGCGCTCGTCATCGGCGACATGGGCCTGCGCATGACGGCACTGATGACTGCTGCGATCACGATCGAACGCCTTGCGCCCGCGGGCGCGCGCGTTGCGCGCGTGATCGGGGTCGTGGTCGTGTGCGCGGGGGTGTATATGATGGCGCGAGCGGCGGGGCTCGGCTGACTGCGGGGAGAGCTGCACGCGACTTACTATGGCAGCTGTTGCCATAGGCGCCCAATCGGCGGTGGCGGTGCAGGTTGGCTACCCGGCTACTGGTACATGATGAACAGCGGCACCGGATCCATCTCCATCACCTGCGCCGGCGTCAACATCGGCTTGTCGTTCTTGTAGAACAGCTTGAATCCTGCGAACTGCACCGGACGATCGTGCACGTACGCCTTGTACGATCCGTATTTGAGACGCGGCGGGCCGAAGCCATCCATGTCGATCACGATCTGCACGCGCGGGTCGAGCTTGATCTTCTGATGGTTCGAGAGCATCGGCGTCGTGAACCGGTGCACGATGAGCATCTTGGGCGGCAGCTTGAGCGAGTCGACCAGCGCCGCCAGCATCGTCGACACCGCGTTGACGTCCGTCGCATCGATACGGCCGATCACCTTCCCGGGAATCTTCTTCGTGCCGATCGAGAACTCGGGATCGAGCCCGAGGTGGACGTACGGCTTCGCGAGATACTTCATGAGCGGCTCGAGCTCCGCCGCCATCGTGCTGCGCCCCGTCTGGATGTCGAGGATCACGAGATAATGATGCGCCTCGGCCCACCCCATCACGCGAGCGATCAGCGTGTCGGGCATGCGCGCACGATACAGTCCGCTCTTTCCCGGCCCGGCCTGCGCGACCGTGGCGATCAGCTCGAGCGCCGGAAGCGCGGGGCGCCCGCTGTCGACTGCCGCATACGCCGCGGCCTGCTTCGCGAGCCGCGCGAGCATCGAGTCCGGCTTGATCTCGCCAAGGATCCCCATGCGCTTCGACATCGGATTGCCGTAGTAGGCGACGACGCGACAGCCAGGGAAGAGCGAGCCCGCGCGGCGGTGCGTCGCGGCGGAATCGGTGAACAGCGCAATAGCGGCGAGCGAATCGGCGTGCATCTTCGCGCGGGCACGGGCGAGGGAGTCGGCGTGCGCGGCGCGCGGGGATTTTGGGGCGACGGGCGTCGTATCGGCTCGCGCCGTATCAACGTGCGCCGAATCCGCACTCGCGCCCGCCATGTGCATCGAGTCCGCCTTCGCGCGCTTCATACTATCCACGCGCGTCTTCGGCGCCGTCTCCACGCGCGCGGCCCTCCGAGGCACCGGCAAGCCGCCGCGCGCGCACACCGCCGGCACACTGAAGCCCGTCACCGAATCGCTCCACCCTCCCGCATTCGCGGAAGCGACGCGAAGCGCCGTCGCCTTCGCCGAGTCCGTCGCGCGCGTCGCTCGCGCATATCTCGCATCATGGCACGCGACCACGAACGTCCCGCCCACCACGAGCGCGCGCATCCCGAATCGCATCACGCTGCGCTCGGCTCTTCTTCGCTCGACGCGCGCATCGCCTGCGGATCCACGCCGCCGCTTCGGAGCCACGCGACGTACGCGCCGGGCGCGATCTCCGACGGCTTGATCTCGCTCCGCCCGCCCCAGAACACATTCGTATAGCTCACCGGAATTCCCGCTTCGGCGAGATGCGCATCGATGGCCGCCTTGTGATCGAGCACGAGCTGTTTGTCGGTGCCATGCGCGACAGCCATGATGTTCACGTTCGCGAACTCGGCGCCGCCCTCGCGCCAATACGCATGTGTGAGGATGTGATGGCGTCCGACCTCCTTTCCCGCCTCGATCTCGCGCCCCTCCGGCACGCGCCAGTGAAAGAGCGCGTTGTAGCGCGTGACGCGCACACCGTCGGCGTCCGGCTTCACGTGCTCGAGAAAGGTCGAGAAGCGCCCGATCACTCCCCGCTCTGCCAGTGCGCGCGCGACATGCAGGAATTCCACATACGAGACGCCCGCCTCTTCCGCACGCACGAGCCACGGCATCGCCCCGATCTCATCGACCGTGAGCTCGCGCTTGAGCAACTCCAGCACGCGCCACTCGAGCTCCGACAGCTCGACGATGTTCGTGTCCATCACGCGCCCCGGCTCATCCGATCGCGATCCCGGAAGCATCCCCTTCCGTCGCACATGTCCAACGCCGAGCGCGAAGAGCCGCTTCGCGGGCATGATGCGAAAAGCGTCCGCGCCGACGCGCTTGGCGACAAGCGCGCAGTGCTTCTCGCGTGAGAAGCCCTGCGGGACCTTGAGCGTCGTCCAGAGACGATAACTCGACCCTGGCGTCGCGCCGTCCGTCGAGCGGATGACGACGTGCCCCGAGAACGGGTCGTCGCGCACGAAGTACTCGAAGGCCGAGTCGAGCTTCTCCTCCGGTATCCGCCAGGCCACGAGCGCGCCCGGCGCAAGATTCGTCGCCATCAACGTCTGCCGCACGCGGCGTATCGTGCCCGCGCTCAGCATCGCGCGGATGCGCGCGTGCACGACCTGCTCCTCTACGCCGGACAGCTGCGCGATCTTTGCAAACGGATCCTCGAGAAAGCCCGCGATGCGATCTTCGGAGATCGCGAGGATGCGCGCGTTGGTTTCGTCCGCGATGTCGGCTGGAAGGGAGGTCGCTGTCATGGGCAGGAAGATAATCGGGGGCGGCGCGCTGAGCCCTCAGGCGGCCGAGCTTCCGCGGAGAACGATCCGGACCGTCGTTCCCTCCCCCTCCACGCTCGCAACCGCGATCTCCCCGCCCCAGCTCTCGACTAGCCGCCGGCTGATCGCGAGCCCAAGCCCCGAGCCCCGCGTCCGCGTGGAGAAATGAGGCTCGAACAGCCGCGCCTGTACGCTCGCGGGAATGCCGCTTCCGTCATCGCGGACGGCGATCGCTACTCGCTCGCTCGCGCCATCCACGCGCACCTCCACCCACGTGGCGCCCGCGATTCGCGCATTCTCGAGCAGGTTGAGCATCACCTCACGCAGCTCATCCTCGCGCGCATACGCCAGCACCGCCGCGCCGATTCCCGCCGTGCGCCACTCCACGCTTCCCTCACCGAGCTTCTCGAGCTCGACCACATCGCGCGCGACCATGCTCACATCGATCGCCGTCGCCGTCTGCAGCTCCGACGGACCCATCCCGTAGCGGCTGAACCCCCGCGCTATCTCATCGAGCCGGTCGATCTCCGCGAGAATCCGCTCGGCGTTCGTCTCGAGTATCGTGTCGAAGTCGGCGCGCTTGTCCGCGTGCGCGCGCTTCAGATGCTGAACGCCGAGCCGAATTGGTGTCAGCGGATTCTTGATCTCGTGCGCGACCTGGCGCGCCATCTCGCCCCACGCGAGCACGCGCTGCGCGCGCGCGAGATCCGTGATGTCGTCGAGCGTCAAAACGGACCCGCCCTTACCACTGGAAAGCCGCGTGAGCCGAGCCTGCAGCTGCCGCCCATGGATCGTGAGCTCGAATTCCTCCTCCTCCAGTGCGCTTTCCGCGAATGCGCGCAATCGCGTCACGGTCTCGTCGCCGAGCACTGCCGCCTCAATGCCAGCCGGGAGCGCGCGATCGAGCATCGCCTCGGCACGCGGATTCGCGAGCGTGACGACATGGTTGGCATCGAGCGCGACGACGCCGCTCGCCACGTTGCGCAGAATCGCCGACGTGCGGCGCTGCGCCGACTCGAGCGCGGCGCGGCTCTCGCCCAGATCCGCCGCCATTCGTCGGAATGCCGAGAACACCGGCTGGAACTCATCGGGCGCGCGCGTGGCGAGCGGCGGCTCGCGATCGCCGCGCGCGATCGCGAGCGCGGCGATTCTGAGCGCGCCGATCGGCTCAGCGAGGGAGCGCGACGCGAGGCGGCTCAGCGCGAGCGCGGCGAGCGCGCCGAGGACCGTCGCGCACGCCACCAGCACCGCGAGATCGCGTCTCCGCTGGTCGAGCGTTGCCTCGGTGCCGCGCGCTGGCGCACCGATCACGTAGCTCTGTCCACTCGCACTCGTCGCGACGCGGAAGCCGAAGAGCGCGGGTGCCGAGTTCACGTCCTTCATCAGGCTCGCGTATACCTCGCGTCCCGCGCTCAGGCTCGTGTATGCGGAGGGCGGGAGAAATGCGCCCATCGGCGCGAGCGCATCAAACAGAGGCTGGCTCGCGCCGCCGAGCTCCCCGTTCCGATACAGCAGGAGCGGAATGTCCGTGTGCCCGACCAGCGACGCGCCGCGACGCGCCTCCTCATCGGTCGAGATCCCGCGCAGCGCCTCGCGCAGAACGAGATCGCGCGACTGCCGGTCCTCCGTGCGGAGCCGCTCGTAGCTCCAGAGGGCGAAGACGAGCGCGGGAATCACGAAAAACGCGAAGAGCACCACGGTCAGCCGCGAACGGTAGCTCGTTCCCCACCGGCGCAGCTGCACGCGCAGCCGCCTGAGGACGCGACCGTCCGGCAGCGCCGCGATCATCCACAGCGCGAAGAGCAGCACGAGATCGAGCAGCACTGCGAGCGCGCCACGCTGCAGCAAAATCCCGAGCGAGCGCAGCTCGATCTCGATGTGCGCCCGCATCTCGCCGCGCGATGTGCGCACGACGTGGTCGCCGTGCATCTCGTTCGCATCGCGATACCAGCGCGTGCCGACCGTCGGCAGGCTGTCGCCCGCCCGCTCCTCGACGAGCACGACGCTGTATGGCGGCTCGCCCGTCTCGCGATCCTCGAGGCCGAGCAGCGGCGCGAACGGATCGGTAGCTATCAGTCGCGTGCGCGGCGCGACGACGACCGTCGTCACCGAGCTGTCGGGATGCGGCACGGCGAGCACGACGAAGGTGCCCGGAACGCCCAGCACCGATTGCAGCTGCGTGGTGCCGGTCGCACGCGCATCCGCCGCGATCTCGCCTACATCGCGCACCGGAGGCGCCAGCTGATCGAGCGTCACCTCGGCGGTCGGCAGCCCCTCGGGCGCCCAGGCCATGAGGTCGACCGGGTAACCGCTCCCGACGAGATCGGAGCGCATGTAGCGCTTCGCAAGCTCGGACTCCGAGCGAGCGGGCGGCGCCGCGCGAAGGTCACCGCCGAGGCGCTGGAGCACGCTCACGATGTCGGGATCCACGATCGCGAGCCCGCCGACATCGCGGTCGGCGAGCGTCGCGCGGCCGCGCACGCCGGCGCCCCACGTCAGCGTCGTCGCGACGAGCGCAGCAACCGCTCCCGCGACGAGCACCACTCGCCTGTGCGAGCGAGTGAGCGCGAGCGTCGCGATCACGCTCATCCAGAGCGCGCGATACCAGGTCGGCCACGTTCCCGGTGCGTGAAGCACCAGCGGCGCTATCGCTGCTACGATCGTCGCGAGCACGGGCGCCACCCACGGCGGAAGTCCGCGGCGCGCGCCGAGCCCCGCGCTTCCGACGGCGGCGACGCCGACGAAGAGCGACGCCGCGACCAGAAAGAGCGCGATCTCCCAGCCGAGCCATAGCTCCACCGCGACGCCGCTGAGCGGAGGAGAGACTCCGCCGCCGAGATTGCGGAGCAGCGTTGGTGAGGCGGCGAGAATGGCGAGAGCTAGCGGAATCGCGAGCCAACGATGGCGAAAGCGTAGTCCGTGTCGAAGCAACAGCAGGAGCGCGAGCAGCACGAGCATGGCGCTCGCACCGAGTGCGCCGACGGATGCGGTGAATGGCCCGCCGACCTCGGAATAGTAGACCGTCGGATCGAAGAGGACGCCGCTCCCCGAGAAGGCGTTGAGCGGGACGAGCGCGAGCAGCACGAGCGCGACGGCGAGCGGGAAGAGTCGCCCGTGGAGCGAGCGCTGTCGCCGCCACGAAGCGACGAGAAAGCACGCGAAGGCGAGCGCGAGGAGCAGCGCGCCCGACAACCTCACGCGCACGAGTGCGCTCAGCCGCGCCTCCTCTTCGCCGGGCGCCACCGCGCGAGCGACGAGCAGCGTGTCGCGCTGATTCGGCGCCAACACCGTGAAGAGATCGGAGCTGGCCGAGCCAGTGCTCGCGTTGCCGTTGACCGTAGCTGCACTCGCGAACACATCGAAGGCGTGCAGCCCCTGCTCTTTCGCCACGCGATTCCCGATCGCGGGAACGAGCTGGTCGCCGGGCGGCTCCGCGTACGCGACCGCAGTCGCAATCGCGCGACGGCTTCCGCGCGACATCACAGCGTAGAGCACGGTATAGAACGGCGTGTGCATCGCACCCACCGGTTCGGTGATGGGGTCGACGGGCACCGGGAGGCGCCCACCCCAGGCGAAGGGCGCACCGCGATCGTAGAGCACGATCCCCTGCTCGGGCGCGCCCGATGTCAGCCGATCGAAGGACGCGAACGCATCCACGGGATTTGCCGGCGCGTCGAGGGCGCGCGTCGCCTTCGCCTCGAGATCCGTGAGCGAGCGCGCAACCTCGCGCCGCAGCTCGGCGCCGCCGCGCCTCACGACGAGCGCACGGTAGGCAGGCCAGTTCGCGTCGATCCGCGTCAGATCTCGCTGCGACGTGGCTGCCAGCACCGCAAACGCGGCCAGCGCCAGCGAGGCCGTGATCGCCCATCGCTTCGAGCCCCGAGGCATCACGATTGCGATCGATAGCATCGCGACCGTGGCGGCGACCGTGAAAGCGAGGTAGCCTACGCTCGGGGTGCGCAGCCACCAGCCCCCTGCCACCAGCGCCACGCCCGCGACGAGCGTCCAGAGACGTGTCGTGACACCGGTGCCCAACGCCGCTCGCGGCGTCACGTCCACTTCATTCTGGTTCGAGATGACGGCTCCCCCTCCATTACATGTGCCCGCAACCGAAGCGAGGCTGCTCAAATACACCGCTCCCGGCGCAGTGGCCGAGATTCTCGCGCGCGATCCGCGCCTCATCATCCCCGTCGGCACCTGCGAGCAGCACGGCCCTCATCTCCCCCTCGGCTGCGCCACCATCATCGCCGAGAAGCTCTCCGACGATCTCTCGGCGACGTACGGCGTGCTGCGCGCGCCCACGATCGAATATGGCGTCAATGTCGAGTCGGCGCGCGAGGCCGTCGGCAATTCGTCGATGCGGCGGAAGACGCTGCACCGGCTGCTCAACGATCTCCTCGCGAGCTGGGAGGGGTGCGGCTTCCGGGAATTTATCCTGATCACGGCGCACGACCACGATCCGCATCAGGACGCGCTGTCGACCGTGGTCACACGCGAGGCGCGCGTGCGCGTCGTCGATCTCTACGCC
This sequence comes from Gemmatimonadaceae bacterium, assembly GCA_013697785.1. Taxonomy (GTDB): domain Bacteria; phylum Gemmatimonadota; class Gemmatimonadetes; order Gemmatimonadales; family Gemmatimonadaceae; genus FEN-1250. The sequence goes on along the minus strand of JACCWE010000158.1, from coordinate 13,625 downwards.
ATCCGGCTCGATGACCTGCTCGAGGGGCAGCCCGAGCACATGCACGGCGACGAGGCCGACACGTCGCTCATGTTGTATCTGCAGCCGGAGATGGTGCGCATGGAGTGGGCGGTGGACTACATGATGAGCCGCGAACAGCTGCGTCGTTACCGGCGCGGATATTTACGCGTCCCGAAGGAGAGCGCGGGGTCGATTGGCCGCCCGTCGCTCGCCACTGCTGAAAAGGGTCGCGCGATGTACGAGCGGATACGGCAGCGTGTCAGCGATCGGATCTTCCTCACCCCCGCGCTGGACGAATGAACACTCCTTTGCGCCGCGGGTATCATATTCCCGACATGCGCACTCTCAGCTATGCCATCGCGCTCTCGCTCGCTCTGTCGAGCGTTGCCGTCGCCCAGGTCACCACGGTCGACGAAGGCTCCTTCACGATCACTCGTGGGGGAACCAAGCCGGCGGACCGCATTGGGCAGGAATCGTTCACCATCCGCCGCACCAAGGGGGCCGGAGGAGATGTCGTCGTCGCCAACGCGACGGTGACCTTCGACACCGAGCATCTGGCGCCGGCGCTTCGCACCGACACGTCGTTCTCGCCGCTCGCCTATCAGGTGGAGGTGCGTACCGGCACGGATGTCGAGCGGCTGCGCGGGCGGATCGGCGGCGGGCGCTTCAGCGCGCAGCTCAAGAACGCGAAGGGCGAGTCGTCGAAGGAGTACATCGTGTCGGATGGTGCGCTCATTCTCGACGACGATATCTTCCACCAGTACTACTTCATGGTGCAGCGCGCCCGCGGCGGTTCGGCGACGATCCCCGTAGTGATCCCGCGCCGGAATACGCAGGAAACCATGCGCATCCAGGCTGGCGCCAACGAGCAGGTGCGGGTCGGGACGTCGAGCGTCGAAGCGCGCCGCTACACCATTCAGGAGCCCACGGGCGCGACCCGGCAGGTCTGGGCGGACGCACAGGGGCGAATTTTGAAGGTGCAGCTGGACGGTGGAGGGATTACGGCCACTCGCGACGAGCTGCCGCGCTAGCTTCGAAAAGGGTCACTCTGCGTTAGGCGCAGCGCCCGTAACGCCACATTAGTCGCTCCTGAAACCTCGTAGCGATCGTCGCCGTATTGGGCGTGACTTCGATCACGAGGAAAGGAAACAATGCGCTGCTCGCCAGCCGTCACGGCCGCCATCGGCGTCGTGGCTGTATTACTGCCCTTTTCGAACGCCAAAGCCCAGCAGGCGGATACCGTCCGCGCACAGGTGGTGGATACCACCGGTGGCCCCGAGCTCTCGCTCGCACAGGCGATGTCGATCGCACAGAAGAACAACCCCGATCACCTGCGGATCGTCGAGGAGCGGCGCACCGCGGTCGCGAAGCGCCGCTCGGCCTACGGCGCCCTGCTTCCCCGGGCCGACGCCCAGCTCCAGGGGCTCTACCTCGCGCAGGGCAGCACGCTTCTAAGCGGCTTCGCGCAGGGCAACGGGTCGAACTCCGTGCAGTCCTCGTATTTCATCGGGCTGACCTACAACGTCGGCACGAGCACCTTCCTCAATCCGAAGATCGAGCAGGCGAACGTGCGGGCGGCCGACGCCGACGTCTCGAACTCCGTGTCGGTGACGCGCTCGCAGATCGCGCAGGACTATTTCACCGTGCTCGGCGACCAGGCGAAGGCGCAGCTCGAGGACTCGCTGATCGCCAACGCGCAGACCGCGCTCCAGCTCGCCAAGGCCAAGCTGGCGGTGGGCTCGGGGATCTCGCTGGATGTGTCCAAGGCCGAGGTGAATCTGGGGACGCAGGAGGTCGCCGCGATCAAGGCGAAGAATCAGGTCGCGATCGACCGGCTGACGCTCTTCCAGCACATGGGCGTGCAGCAGCCGCAGAACTCACGGCTCACGACTACGTACGAGGTAAAAGCGCCGTCGTTCACGGTCGATTCAGTGCTCGCGCTCGCACGCGCGGACAATCCCGCGCTCGAGGCCGCGCGCACGCGCGACGAGTCGGCGAAGCTGGGCATCAGGGCCGCCAAGGGGACCTATCTCCCCACGCTGCAGGTCTCGACAGGCCTCGGCGGCTACACCAATCGGTACACCAACTCGGGTTTCCTCGTGAACCAGGCGGCGGCCGGTGTCCGGAGCTGCCTGGTGCAGGACTCGATTCGCGTCGGTGCGGGGCTGGCGAGCCAGTCGGCGCAGTGCGGCTCGCTGAATGCGGATGGAACGCTGCCGGCGGCTCAGGCCGCGGCGATTCGGACCTCGAACAGCGCCTTCCCGTTCGGCTTCACGAAGCAGCCGTTCCAGCTCACCGCGACGCTCTCGCTGCCCATCTTCGACAACTTCCAGCGCGAGCAGCGCGTGGAAGAAGCGAGCGCCGCGCGCAACGATGCGCTGTACGTGATTCGCGCGCAGGAGCTGAAGACCACCGCGACCGTAACGAGCGGCTACCTCACCCTGCAGGCACAGGCGCAGCAGGTGGCATTGCAGGAGCGTACAGCTGTTCAGGCGCGCGAGGCGCTACGACTGGCGGAAGAGCGGTACCGCGTTGGGCTGGCACCATTTCTCGACGTGAGCGACGCACGGTCGCAATTCGAGCAGGCGGAGAGCGATCGCATCAACGCCGTGTATGATTTCCATAAGGCCTTCGCCGCTCTCGAAGCGGCGGTCGGCCGTCCTTTGCGCTAATCGGAGCAACACATGACTCGACGTGGAAAGGTGATCACTGCGGTGGCCGTGGTCGCGATAGTGGCCGGTGTGATTACGCTCGCGGCCTTCAAGCGCGGTGACAAGGCGGTCGAAGTTCGCCTCGAGAAGGTGCAGAAGCGGGATCTCACCGCCTACGTCACCGCGAGCGGACAGGTGCAGCCGCACACGAAGGTCGACGTCGCCTCCGACGTGAGCGGGCGCATCGTCAAGCTCTCCGTGAAGGAGGGCGACATGGTGACCAAGGGGCAGTTCCTTCTGCAGATCGATCCGTCGACGTATCAGGCCGACGTGCAGCGGGAGGCCGCGGCCGTCGCGTCGGCACGGGCCGATCTCGCGCGCGCAAAGGCGAACCTGGACCAGTCGGCGAACTCGTACCGCCGCTCCTCCGAAATCGTGAAGACGAATGCGGCGCTGATCTCCGCCGAAGAGGTCGAGAAGCTCAAGACAACGGTCGAAGTGAACACCGCGCTCTTCCAGGCGGCGCAGCATCAGGTCGACCAGAACAATGCCGCGCTCCGGAATTCGAATTCGCAGCTCGCGAAGACGACGATTCAGGCGCCGATGAACGGGCGCGTCACGCGACTGAACGTGCAGCAGGGTGAGACGGCCGTGCCCGGCACGTTCAGCAAGGACCAGGCGCTCCTGCTCACGATCAGCGACATGACGGTGCTCGAGACGAAGGTGAAGGTCGACGAGACGGATGTGGCGAGACTGCACGTTGGTGACACCGCCCAGGTGTTGATCGATGCATTCCCGGATACGACGTTTCGCGGGAAGGTGACGGAGATCGCGCACAGCTCCGTGAGCGCGGGAACGACGCCGACAGCCAGCTCCGATCAGGCGGTGGACTACGAAGTGCGCGTGCAGCTGCTCAACCCGCCGATCGACACGCGTCCCGACTTCTCGGCAACGGCGAAGATCGTCTGGGATTCTCGCAAGGCGGTGTTGAGCATTCCGATCATCGCGCTCACCGTTCGCGAGCACGAAGCGAACGAGAATCGCGACTCGGCCGCCATAGTGCTCGGCAAGAAGGCGACGAAGGACATTTCGCAGAAGGATGTCGAAGGCGTCTTCGTCGTCGGGAAGAACAGCAAGGTCACGTTCCGTCCCGTGAAGGTCGGCATCCCCGGCGAGGAATACTTCGAGGTGCTGAGCGGTCTGCAGGAGGGTGAGACGGTGGTCGCCGGCAGCTACCAGGCGATCCGCACGCTGCACGACAGCACGGCCGTGAAGGAAGTGAAGAAGGACGACAAGAAGAAGGAGGCGAAGGCGTGAGCCTGATCGAGCAGCAGATTGCAATGAGCACGACAGCGGAGCGCCAGGTCGTCACGGGCGCTCCGGGCGCAGCGCCGTCGGCGGATTGGGTGATAGTCACGCGCGGGATCACGCGCGACTACGACATGGGCGGCGAGGTCGTGCACGCACTGCGTGGCGTCGAGATCGCGGTTCGGCGCAACGAGTATGTCGCCATCATGGGGCCGTCGGGCTCGGGAAAATCGACGCTCATGAATCTCATCGGCTGCCTCGATACGCCTTCGGCTGGAGAGTACTGGCTCAATGGCGAGCTCGTCTCACGCATGGCAGACGATGAGCTCGCGCGCGTGCGCAATCGCGAGATTGGGTTCGTCTTTCAAACGTTCAACCTTCTTCCGCGCGCAACCGCGCAGCAGAATGTGGAGCTGCCGCTCGTTTACGCCGGTGTGAGTGCAGCGGAGCGCAAGGCGCGTGCGAAAGAGGCGCTCGAGCGCGTGCAGCTCGGCGATCGCAGAGACCACCGTCCGAACGAGCTTTCCGGCGGACAGCGGCAGCGCGTTGCCATCGCGCGGGCGCTCGTCAATCGGCCGGCGATTCTGCTCGCCGATGAGCCGACCGGTAATCTCGATTCGACGACGTCGGAAGAGATCATGCGGGTGTTCGAGGGGCTCGCGTCGTCGGGGCAAACGGTGATCATGGTGACGCACGAGCCCGACATCGCAGCGCATGCGCGCCGAGTAGTGGTGCTGCGCGACGGCCGCATCTCGTCCGACGAGACGCGCGAGACGTTTCTCGCGACGCTCAACGCCCGGGTCTAGCGACCATGTCGCTCATCGACGCCATCCGACTCGCGCTCACGCAGATTCGCGTGCAAAAGCTCAAGAGCTTTTTCACGCTGCTCGGTGTGACGATCGGTGTGATGTTCCTCATCGCCGTTGTTTCGATCGTCAACGGCATGTCGAAATACGTCGAGGAAGACTTCGCCGCGAAATTTCTCGGCGTGAACACCTTTACGCTGCGTCGCTTCCCGAACTTTCAGAACGGGAACGTGACGGAGGCGACGTGGCGCGAATGGCAGCGGCGTCCGGTGATTACGTCCGAAGATGCAGACGCGATTCGAGAGGCGCTGCCGACGGGCGCGCACTGGGCCATGCAGGACATGCGCTACGCGACGCCGGCATCGCAATACCGGAATAGCGGACCGCAGGCGATGGTCGCAGCGGTGTCGGCCGAATACTTCCTGATCAAGAATCTCGAGGTCGAGCGCGGACGCGTCTTCACGGAGCAGGAAGAGCAGATCGGCCAGCCCGTCGTCGTGCTCGGCAGCGAGACGGCCGAGACCTACTTCCCCAATATCGATCCGCTGGGCAAGGAGATTCGGCTCGAGGGGCTACCCTTCCGAGTGATCGGAGTGTTGAAGAAGCAGGGGAGCACCTTCGGCATCTCGCTCGACCGTCAGGCGATCGGTCCCTTTCACTCGGACATGCGCCGCGTGACGCACGCCCGAATGGGAATCGACGGCGTGCTCGTGCAGGGTTCGGACGTGGGCAATCTGCAGGATTCGGAGGAGGCGGCGCGCGAAGTCATGCGCCGACGTCATCACCTCCGGCCCGCCGACCCCGACAACTTCATGTTCGAGACCTCGGAGTCCGCCCTGGGCTTCTGGCAGGGAATCAAGCAGGTGCTCGTCATCGGCGGCATCGTGCTTCCGGCCATCGGGCTCGTCGTGGGCGCCATCGTCATCATGAACATCATGCTCGTCGCGGTCGCCGATCGCACGCGCGAGATAGGCATTCGCAAAGCGCTCGGCGCACGGCGGCGCGACATCATGTGGCAGTTTCTGGTGGAGTCCGCAACGCTCAGCATCTTCGGCGCGATCCTGGGTATCGCGCTGGGCTTCGGACTCTCCGCCTTGATCAAATCGGTGACGCCATTGCCGTCGAGCGTGGCGCTGTGGTCGATCGTTGTGTCGGTGTTCCTGGGCGCCGGTGTCGGAATCATCGCGGGGATCTATCCCGCCAGCCGGGCGTCTCGCCTGGACCCCATTCTCGCGCTGAGGTCCGACTGATGGCAATCGGAAACAAGCTCCACGCACTGGGCGAGGGCGTGCTGATCGCCCTCGACGCGATCCGCACCAACAAGGTACGGGCAGGGCTGACGATCCTCGGGATTGCGGTGGGCGTTTTCGTCGTGACCGCGATGTCCGCCGGCGTGCACGGGATCAACGCAGGGGTGGAAAAGTCGATGGCGGCGGCGGGCCCGACGACGTTCTACGTCACGCGCTGGCCCGTTGGAATCAATGGCTGCGACGGCTCGGCGGACAGCTGCCCCTGGCGGCATCACAAGTCGCTGACGATTGAAGAGGCGACCATGATCGCGGCGCTCCCCTCGATCAAAGGTGTCATCGCACACGTCGGCACCGGCGCGGAGATCAAGTATCACGATCGCGATTTGCCGTCGGTGAATGTGGACGCCTACACTCCGGGCTGGACGGACGTAGATGGCGGCGATATCGATCCGGGGCGCAGCTTCACCGAGCGCGAGAATACCAATGCCGAGCAGGTCATCATCGTCAACGAGGTGATGGCGGCTTCGCTGTTCGACAACGGCGACGCGGTGGGCAAGACCGTGGCAGTGGATGGGAAGCCGTTCGTCGTGATCGGCCTCTATCATCCGCTCGCGAACTTCTTCAACGGCAGCAGCACGCCGGGCGCGATCGTTCCCTTCGAGACGGCACGTCGCAAATTGCAGATGCGAGTGAAGTGGCTCGACCTCACCGTGAAACCGCGCGACGGCGTGGCGCAGGATGTCGCGATGGACGAGGTCACCGCGGCGCTGCGCACGGAGCGACGCCTGCGTCCGGCGGCCGAGGATACGTGGTTTCTGTACGGCCAGGACAAGCTCATGGACCTCTACAACAGCACGGTCCAGATTTTCTTCATCGTCGTCATCTCGCTTTCGGCGATCGGGCTCCTCGTGGGCGGTGTAGGGGTCGTCGCGATCATGATGATCTCCGTCACCGAGCGCACGCGCGAGATCGGCGTGCGCAAGGCGCTGGGGGCGACGAAGGGCGTGATCCTGTGGCAGTTCCTCGTCGAGGCGGCGACGCTCACGATGATCGGTGCGAGCACGGGGCTGATCATCGGCGGTGGGCTCGCGTATGTGATTCGCAAGCTCACGCCGATCGATGCGACGATACCGCCAATGGCGATCGTCGCGGCGCTGCTCACGAGTGCGTTTACGGGGATCGTGTTTGGACTGCTTCCGGCGTATCGCGCATCGCGGCTCGACCCGGTCGAGGCGCTGAGGTACGAGTAGGGCGGGAGCTTCGCTGCATACGATTCATTTCAGCGATGACTTCGTCGCTCCGCGCTCGCGATACCAGCCACATGTGCGCATCTGCGAGTGACGCAGAGAAGTGACTTCCGGCGGCGTCATTGAATCGACGTGCGCGGTGTCACGAGCGCTACGGGAGTTGCCATAGCCTTGCGCACACATCTCCACGTTCTGACTGCGCAAGAATGAATCTCCCTTCAACGCGTACTGCGTCAACCCATAAATGGCTACGACCACCGCGATAGCGCCAACGAAGATCCAGCGCCCGCGAGATTGTGTGTCGACGTCAGTCATATCCTCCCACTGGAATTCCCGCCAGCAGCCCTGCATTCCTCGCGCTCTCCACGATAATGCTCTCCAGCTGATCCGGCACATCCTCGTGCGCGAAGTGGCCGCCCTCGCGCACCTCCACAATGCGCGCGTCGGCGAGGCGCATCGCTATCCGGTCGGCGTCGTGCGGCGGGACCCAGCTGTCGTGGAGGCCGACGGCGAGCGTCACCGGAATCACCAGGCGGTCGAGATCGCGCTGCAGCCGCGGCGCGTCCCAATGCTCGAACACGGTCATCACCGCGCCCATGTGCCGCTGCGAGCGCAGAAACACCCCGTAGAGCGCGGCCTGCGACGGCGAGAGCGTCGACCCCGTGGTGCTCATCAGCGTCGAGTCGAGCGTCCCCGATTCGAGATCGCGTCCCAGCTCGGCCATGCGCGGCGAGCGCACGCCCACGCGCGCGGCGGGCGCGAGTAGAGTCCAGAGCTGGCTCTGCGGAGGCGTGAGCGACGCGTTGATCCCGATCAGCGCTCTGAGCGAGCTGTCCTCGCCGAGCGCGAGGCGCATCGCGATCGCGGCACCGGCGCCGTGCCCGACGCCGACCACCGGCGACATCCTGAGCTCCTCGAGAAGCGCTGCGAGCGCGATCGCGATTCCGTCGAGCGAGAGATGATCGGTGCGTGGCGCAGTCGTGAAGCCATGCCCCGGCAGATCCGGCGCGATGACGGTGAATCGCTGCGCGAGGCGTGGCGCGAGCTCGTGCCACGTGTGTGTCGCGGCGCCGATGCCGTGCACGAGCAGCAGCGCCGGTCCGCGTCCCATGATCTGGACGTGCCACCGCTGCCCTCCCGCTTCGACGAAGCGACTGGCGCTGCAGTTGGGCCATGTGGCCCCCATGTCTACCCACGTCGGCGTTGCGCGCACGAATCGAATGTAGTGCCCGCCATCGCCGCCGTCAGGGGCGTATATTCTCCTCCATGACGACCGTGGACGTTCTGGCAATAGCCGCACATCGCGACGACGTCGAGCTCACGTGCGGTGGCACGCTCCTCAAGTCCGCCTCGCTCGGGCAGCGAACCGCCATCGTGGATCTCACGCAGGGCGAGATGGGCTCGCGCGGCTCTGCCGAGCTACGCGCCGAGGAGGCGAGCCGCGCGGCCGAGATACTCGGCGTCACCGCACGGGTGAATCTCGGACTTCCCGATGCGGGAATCGTGAACACACCGGCAACGCGCGCGCAGCTCGTGCGCCTCATTCGCGAGTTCCAGCCGCGCGTCGTGCTCGCACCCTCGATCACCGGCAAGCATCCCGATCATCGGGTGAGCGCCGAGCTGGTGACGGACGCGTGCTTTCTCGCGGGGCTCTCGAAGATCGAGCCGGACGTGCCGCGCTTTCGCCCCTTCAAGCTCGTCCACTCGCTCACCTATCGCGAGGACGCGGGGAAGCCGACATTCGTCGTCGACATCTCGGCCGAGTTCGAGAAGAAGATGCTCGCGATTCGGGCGTATGGCTCGCAGTTCGACGGCGCGACGCAGGCGGGCGAGGTTTTTCCCAACGGTGAGCCGCTCTACGACATCGTGCGGCACCAGGCAGCGCACTATGGATCGCTCATCCGGGTACAATATGGCGAGCCGTTTCATACGGCCGAGACGATGCGGGTCGATGACCTGATGTCGCTGAACGTATCCACCTTCTGACATAGAAATGCCTCCTCGCACGCAAACGCGCCGGTCACCACGCCGCGACGTTCCCGCGATATCGGAGCAGCGACCGTCGTACGGCGTCGCGGCGATCGTGTCGCTCGTTATTTTCGCGCTGTACATTGCCACGCTCGCGCCGAACACCGCGATGTGGGACACGAGCGAATACATCGCCGCCGCGAAGGTGCTCGGCATTCCGCATCCGCCGGGCAATCCGTTCTTCGTTCTGCTCGCGCACATCTTCACGCTGCTGCCGATCGGCGGCTCCGCGGGGACGAAGATCAACGTGCTGGCGGCGGTGTGCAGCGCGCTGTCTGCGGGAACATGGTTCCTCGTGGTCGAGCGCGTGTGCAGCGTGTGGCTGCCGGAGCGGTGGATGCAGCGTGGCGCGGCCGCTGCGGCGGCGCTTCTCGGGGCCACGGCGTTCACGGTGTGGAACCAGTCGGTCGTGAACGAGAAGGTGTACACGGTGTCGCTCGCGTTCTTCGCAATCGTGTCGTGGCTGACGGTGCGCTGGTGCGACAACCCCGAGGGGCGCACGGCGGACCGGCTGCTCGTGCTCATCGGATTTCTCATCGCGCTCGGCTACACCAATCATCCGGCCGGATTTCTCGTCGCGCCGGCGGTGGTGGCGGCGGTGCTGCTGCGGAAGCCGACGACCGTGATTCGCTGGAAGCTGCTGCTCGCCATCGCGGGCGCGTTCGTGCTCGGGCTCACGCCGTTCGCGGTCGAGCCGATTCGTGCCGGGCACTTCCCTGCGATCAACGAAGGCGAGGCGACCGGGTGCACGACGAAGTTCGCACTATCGTGCACCTTCGACGCGACGGCGCGCCAGCGGCTCGCCGACAACGTGAATCGCGTGCAGTACGGCAAGCCGACGCTGGACCAGCGACAAGCGCCATTCACGGCGCAAGTCGGGATGTTCTGGATGTACTTCAAGTGGCAGTGGCTGCGCGATCCGTACGACAGCGCGCCGCGCGGGCTGCAGGGGCTGCTCGCCGGGATCTACCTCGTGCTCGGCGTCGCGGGCGGCTACGCGCACTTCAAGCGCGATCGATACTCGTTCGGATTCTTCGGGCCGCTGATGTTCACGATCACGCTCGCGCTGATCTTCTACATGAACTTCAAGTACGGCTACTCGCAGGCGCCGGAGCTCGGGAACAGCGTGGCTCGCGAGGTGCGTGACCGAGACTATTTCTATTTGTGGGGCTTCTCGGCGTGGAGCGTGTGGGCAGGGCTCGGCATCGTCCTCATCTGGGAGCAGCTCGCTGCGCTGCTGTCTCCGGAGTGGAACGACGAGGCCTCGCGCATTCCGCGAAAGAACTGGCTGCTGACGACTCCTGTGTTTCTGCTGGCGTTCATTCCGCTCATCACGAACTGGCGCGCGGCGTCGCGGCACGGCGACACGTTCACGCGCGACTGGGCGGCCGACGTGTTGAACAGCGTCGAGCCATACGGAGTGCTCATCACGAATGGAGACAACGACACCTTTCCGCTCTGGTACGCGCAGGAAGTGGAGGGTGTGCGGCGCGATGTGACGGTGGCCGTAACATCGCTGCTCCGCACCGACTGGTACGTGCGGCAGATGATTCGCCGTCCCGTGTATCCGTACGATGCGGCGAAGGGGCCGGTGGTCTATCGCGGGCGCGCATGGCCGCTGCCGAAAGGCTCGCCGGTGTCGATGACGCTCGAGGAGGCCGACGCGCTTCCCGAGGTGATCGCGCTGCCGCAGGCGCAGCTGTTCAAGAAGGACGACATCGAGGCGGTGATCCCGCCGGGCGAGTTCTACAAGGATCAGATCATCGTGCTGCGCGTGATCAAGGATGGATATCCGAATCGTCCGCTGTACTTCACGTCGGGGTCGTATCCGCGCTCGCTCGGGCTCGGGAAGTACATCGCGAATCAGGGGCTCGTGTCGAAGCTCTTCCCAACGCCGATCAGCGCCGACAAGCGCTTCATCGAGATCCCCGGTTACGGCTTCTTCGATCTGCCGCGCACCGATTCGTTGTGGAAGGACTACAAGGCACCGGCTGCGCTGCTCAAGCGCGGCGAGTGGGTGGACAAGGCCTCGTCGGACATCCCGCTCCGATACGTGATCACGGCCGCGCTGCTGAGCGACATCTCGAAGTCGCTCGGCGACTCGGCGGCTGCTGCGAAGTACATGAACACGGCGATCGACATGGCTCGCGCGGCGCGCGTAGAGTCCGTGCTGGGCTTCACCAAGGCACCTCCCGCGGGTAGCGACGGCCCAGAGCGGCACTAGGCTGGTCGCAGGGCCGGAGTGGCGCGGCGCCATTCCGCGGCGACAGCGAAACGTTAGCTTTTAGTCATGCCCGCTCCGGTCTACCTCGACCATTCCGCGACGACGCCCGTTCGCGCGGAAGTCTTTGCCGCGATGGAGCCGTTCTACGGCCCCAAGTTCGGTAATCCCTCCAGCATCCATCGCTGGGGGCGTGAGGCGCGTGTGGCACTCGACGAAGCGCGCGAGCGGCTCGCTCAGACGCTCGGCGCGCATTCGGACGAGATCGTGTTCACATCCGGCGGCACCGAGGCCGACAATCTCGCGATCCTCGGCTCGTGGCGGCTCATGCGCGAGAAGAGTTCCGCCAAGCGGGCCGTCGTCACGACGCCGATCGAGCACAAGGCGATCCTCGCGGCCATGCATCAGGCCGCGCACGAGGGGGCCGAGGAGCGGACTCTGGGTGTGGATGGCGCGGGGCTCGTGCGGAACGAGAGCTTCGATGCGCTCGTGCGCGAGGATGTCGCCATCTGCTCCGTGATGTGGGTGAACAACGAGATCGGGACGATCCAGCCGATCGCGGACTTCGCGCAGCGCGCGAAGTCGCGCGGCGTGCTCTTTCACACCGATGCGGTGCAGGCGTTCGGGCACATCGCGGTGAGCGCGAAGAGTGCGCCGTTCGATCTGTTGTCGCTCTCCGGCCACAAGATCGGAGCGCCGAAGGGGATCGGCGCGATGTACATCCGGCGCGGAACGTTCGTCGAGCCGATGCAGTTCGGCGGCTCGCAGAATCGCGGCGTGCGCCCCGGCACTGAGAACGTCGCCGCGGCGGTCGCGCTCGCGCGTGCGGCGGAGCTCGCGGTCGAGGAGCTCGAGACGGAGATGCCGAGGCTGGAGAAGATGCGCGACTTTCTACAGCGGGAGCTCGAGTCGCGGATTCCGGATGCAGTGGTGAATGGCGCGGGAGCGCCGCGCGCGCCGCACATCCTGAACATCTCGGTGCCGGGTACGGACAGCGAATCGATGCTGATGGCGCTCGACATGTCGGGTGTCGCGTGCTCGAGTGGGTCGGCGTGTCAGAGCGGGACGGTGGATCCGTCCCACGTGCTCGAGGCGATCGGCGTGCCGCGCGAGCTCGCGATCGCCGCAGTGCGCATGAGCCTCGGCTCGCTCACCACCGATGCGTGCATCGAGCGTGTGGTGCAGCTCTTCCCGGCGCTCATCTCGAAGGCGCGGCGCCTCGCGGGCGTCGCGAGCTAGGGCGCTACGATGAGCCGCGAGCGTGTGCTCGTTGCGATGAGCGGTGGCGTGGACTCGTCCGTCGCCGCTGCGCTGCTGGTCGAGCAGGGGTACGACGTGATCGGCGCGACGATGAAGCTCTTCTGCTACGGCGACGAGGTGCCCGATCGACCGTGCTGCTCGCTCGACTCCATCGATGACGCGCGGCGCGTGTGCGAGGGACTCGGCGTTCCGCACTACGTCTTGAACATGGAAGATGCGTTCGGCCGCGACGTGCTCCAGAACTTCGTGGACGAGTACGCGCGCGGGCGCACGCCGATTCCGTGTGTGCGCTGCAACTCGTTCACGAAGTTTCGCGATCTGCTGGCGAAAGCGGACGCGGTCGACGCGCAGTGGATCGCGACCGGGCATTACGCGCAGGCGCGCGGCGGGGAGCTGTTCAGAGGGTTGGATCCCGCGAAGGATCAGAGCTACTTCCTGTGGGGAATCGACCGCGCGGTGGTGAGCCGGATGCTGCTGCCGGTCGGGGCGCTGACGAAGGCCGAGACACGGGCACGCGCGCGTGCGCTGGGGCTTCACGTGGTGGCCGACAAGGCGGAGAGCCAGGACATCTGCTTCGTGCCAGGGGGAGATCACACGGTTGTTTTGGCGAAGCATCTGGCGAGTGGCGACGCGGCGTTGTCGCGCGGGCCGATTTTGCTGAGCGATGGGCGAAAGGTGGGCGAGCACGAGGGGTTCGCGCGATTCACGATCGGTCAGCGCAGAGGGCTGCCGGGTGGATATGCGGAGCCGATGTTCGTGACGGCGATTCGGCCGGCCGAGCGCGCGGTGGTGATTGGGCCGAGGGATGAGCTGCTCGGGCGGGGGATCATCGCGCGGGAGATGAACTGGCTGGT
>JACCWE010000155.1 GCA_013697785.1 Gemmatimonadaceae bacterium | reverse complement strand
GTAAGCGCTGTTCTGCTCCCACATTGCGGTTGAAGGCCTAGCGCGCGAGGACGGCTCCTTGGGTTTAGGGGTGTTGGTGCCATGCTGATGTCATGTGATGATGCTGGTACGAAGGTTATTCAGCGGTTCGAGGTTTTCACTGGTGGTGGTCGACGGCGGGTTTGGTCGGCCGACGACAAGGCGGTGATTGTCGCGGAGAGTTTATCGGGGCGCGAGACGGTTTGCGCGGTGGCGCGTCGGCATGGCCTCAGCCCGTCGCAGCTTTTCGCGTGGCGGCGTCTCCTGCGGAGCGATGTTGCGGACCCATCTTTCCCGTCGTTCGTGCCAGCAGTGATCACGGCACCGGTGCCCGCGCCGGTGGTTACATCGATGCCCAAGCGGCGGCGATCGCGGCGGTCAACGAGCGGAGCGACGGCGGTCGAGCTGAAGATCGACGGTGTAGCGGTGAAGATCGCCCAAGGTGCGGATGCCAAGGTGATTGCAGCGGTGATCGGCGCTCTGAAGTCGGCACGGTGATCGGCCCGGGAACCGATGCGCGGATCCTGATCGCGACCCGCCCGGCGGATTTTCGTAAAGGGCCGGACTCGCTGGCGGCGCTGGTGAAGGCCGAGCTCGGTGCCGATCCCTTTTCGGGGGTGGTTTATGTGTTCCGCGCCAAGCGCGCGGACCGGGTCAAGCTGGTCTGGTGGGACGGCACCGGGCTGTGCCTGATGGCCAAGCGGCTCGAGCAGGGTGGTTTTCGCTGGCCCGGTATCCAGGACGGTGTGATGCGGTTGACGCCAGCCCAGTTCGGCGCGCTTCTGGAAGGGCTGGACTGGCGCCGCATCCATGGCGGGCGCCGGGCGCGGGCACCGCAACTGGCGGGTTGACGGGAGGAGCGGAGCCTGATTCACTCCTCTTCGATGCTGCTCGAGGCCGACCTTCCCGACGATCCCGATACGCTGCGTGCGATCGTCGTCGAAGCATGGAGCGAGGTCGCGAAGCGCGACGCCGCGCTGCGCGCGCGTGACGCGCAGATCGCCGATCTCAGCGTTGCGACCAGCGAAGCCGACGCCGAGATCGCACGGCTGAACGCGATCATTACGGCATTCCAGCGGCACCGGTTCGGGGCGCGATCCGAGCAACTCGATGACGACCAACTGCAGCTCGCGTTCGAAGAGCTGGATGCCGCCTTGAGCCGGGTGCAGGCCGGGCTCGATGTGGCAGCGAAGCGCTCAGGCGCTGAGCGTCCTCGCAAGGCCAACCGGGGATCGCTCCCCACGCATCTCGAGCGGATCGAGCGGGTAGTCGATATCGACGACAAGACCTGCATCTGCTGCGGTGGCGATCTCCATGTCATCGGCGAAGACGTCGCCGAGCGGCTCGATGTCGTCCCCGTCACCTTCCGAGTGCTGGTCACGCGCCGGCCGCGCTATGGCTGCCGCGCGTGCGAGGCCGCGCCGGTCCAGGCACCTGCACCCGCGCGTATCGTTGAGGGCGGCTTGCCAACCGAAGCGCTGGTCGCGCACGTGCTCGTCGGTAAATACGCCGACCACCTGCCATTATACCGGCAAGCCCAGATCTATGCCCGCCAAGGTATCCACATCGATCGTTCCACACTGTCCGATTGGGTCGGGCGGGCCGCATGGTGGCTGGCACCCTTGCGCGACCATCTGCTCGCCGAGCTGAAGCGTTCGCACCGCCTGTTCGCGGATGAGACGACGGCTCCCGTGCTCGATCCCGGACGGGGTCGGACCAAGACAGGCCAGCTCTGGGCCTATGCACGCGATGACCGTCCCTGGGGCGGCACCGACCCGCCCGCGGTCGCCTATCGCTATGCGCCCGACCGCAAAGCCGAGCGGCCGATCACGCATCTCGCCGGGTTCGGTGGCGTGCTGCAGGTCGATGGCTATGGCGGCTATGCTGCCCTTGCCCGGCGTGGCGACGTCACGCTCGCCTTTTGCTGGGCGCACGTTCGGCGGCACTTCTACGAGCTGGCGGGTGCGTCACCAGTGGCCACCGATGTGCTTGCCCACATCGCCAGGCTTTACGCCGTCGAGGCCGATATACGCGGGCAGTCGCCCGAGCACCGCCGTGCGGCGCGTCAGGCGCACAGCCGTTCCATCATCGATGACCTGCGCCGCACCCTCGATGCCCGGCTCGCGCAGGTCAGCCGCAAGAGCAGGCTCGCCGATGCAATCCGCTACGCGCTTACCCGCTGGGACGGGCTGACCCGGTTCCTCGACGATGGCCGCATCGAACTCGACAACAATAGCGTCGAACGCGCGATCCGCCCGCTTGCCCTCAACCGCAAGAACGCCCTGTTCGCTGGCTCCGACGATGGCGGCGATCACTGGGCCGTCATCGCCAGCCTGATCGAGACCGCCAAGCTCAACACCATCGACCCGCAAGCCTGGCTGACCGATACCCTCACCAGACTCGCCAACGGCCATGGCCGCAAGCGCCTCAGCGAACTCATGCCGTGGAATTACGCCCCCGCCGTGGCGTGAGAACAGCGCTTACG
>JACCWE010000134.1 GCA_013697785.1 Gemmatimonadaceae bacterium | reverse complement strand
GCGAGGTGGTGAGGACGACGGTGCTCGATGTGCGGCGGATGGGGAAGCGGATCGTGCTCGCGATGACGGGGGATTGTTTCATCGTCATCCATCTCATGATCGCGGGGCGGCTCAAGTGGCGCGCGGTGGGAGGGAAGTTGCCGCCCAAGGGGTCTATCCTCGCGGCGTTTCATTTTCCGAACGGCGTGCTGGTGCTGACGGAGGCGGGGACGGCGCGACGGGCGTCGATGCACATCGTGCGCGGCGAAGAGGGACTGCGCGACTTCGATCGCGGCGGGCTGGAGGTGCTGAGCGCTACGCTTGCAAATTTTTCGGCGCGGCTCACGAGCGAGAACCACACGCTCAAGCGCTCGCTCGCGGATCCGCGGCTGTTCAGCGGGATCGGGAATGCGTATTCGGACGAGATCCTGCACCGTGCGGGGCTGTCACCGGTGATGCTGACATCGCGGATGAAGAGCGACGAGATCGAGCGGCTCTACGAGGCGACGAAGACGACGCTCATCGAGTGGACGTCGCGGCTGCGCGATGAGGCGGGCGAGGAATTCCCGGAGAAGGTGACGGCGTTCCACGAGGAGATGGCGGTGCACGGCCGCTTCGGCGAGCCGTGCCGCGCGTGCCGGAGCAGAGTGCAGCGGATCCGCTATGCGTCGAATGAGACGAACTACTGCGCGCGATGTCAGACGGGCGGGAAGCTGCTGGCGGATCGCGCGCTGTCGCGGCTGTTGGGGAAGGACTGGCCGAAGTCGATCGACGACATCGAGTGATCGAGTGGGGAGTTTACTGCTTGTTGACTACGACAAATGACGGATGAGACGGACAAAAACGGAGAATGCCAAAAAAAGCGTTTCCGTTTCGCCCGCGCTTCTCATCCGTTTTTTCGTCGTTCAATTGTTAACGGCTCACACCGCGCGCCCTACACTCTCGGCACCGTTTTCGATGCGCTGAGCGAGATCGCCAGGCCGATGCCGAGCATGTGGACGGCCAGGCCGGTGAGCCACGTGTCCCAAGGGGCGAAGTGGGGCTTCGTGTGCATCGCGTCGAGAGGGAGAACCACCCAGTTCATGACGAAGTAGACCCACGCACCGTAGGCTAGGCCGTAGGGGATCGGATTGCGGAGGATTGCCGGGAGGAAGCGGCGGCCGACGAAGACGAACGTCGCGGCCCAGATCAGCGCGATCACCCAGTGGAGGCCGAGTCCGAGTACGAACGTCCCGATGCCGCCGTCGAAGGAGCTCCTTCCGATCAGTCCGCCCGCCACCGACTGTGGAATCTTGATCGCGGGGACGCCCTTTACCCTGCTGAACCAGAGGAGTGCGTATGACATGTCGGCAGCGCCGGCGAGCAATCCCCCGAACAGCGTGGCCTTGAGCGGAGTCCAGAGCGACATCGCTCCGTGAGGGCGTTCGGTGGTGGAAATCATGGAAAACCGTGGTGAAATTGGGGATTGGTTCGCCGGGACGGCCGGGATCGCAGCCGCGGGGTACGCTAAAGCCGCGCGGGCCCTCCCGGAATGACCATCTGAGACTCGCACGCGTCTAATTGGTATGACGAGATCACGCCGAGCGGCCTTGGGCGCCGCATTGATTGCCGTAGCTGTCCTGACGCTGGTGGTCCAGAAAGAGCTCTGGCGTACCGGGAAGGCAGTTCCTGATGCCGCCGCGGCCGAAGTCGGGCCGGGCACCGACTCGATCGCGCTCGCGAAGCTCGCGCTCGACAGCTGCTCGAAGATCGACGGCGACAAGATCCCGTGTTACGAGAAGCACCTCGTGCCGCTGGTCGACCGCGGCGGTCCCAAGCTGGCGATGGGAACGCTGATGCAGGTCGCCAATGGCGACCGCGACGTACGCGGCTTCGGACACGTGTACGCACACGCGATCGGAATTCACGCCTTCGATGCCGACAAGAATGTCGAGCGCACCTTTTCGAGCTGCACGGATGCATTTCAGTCCGGCTGCTACCATGGTGTGATCGAGGCGTACTTCGCGAGCACCGGGAAGGTCGACTCGCAGTCGGTGCGTGAGCTGTGCGTGCCGTGGTCGCAGCCGGGCGTGTATGGATGGCTGCGCTTCCAGTGCGCGCACGGGCTCGGACACGGGCTCACGATGCACTACGAGCACAATCTCGTGAGCTCGCTCAAGGGGTGCGATCTGCTCGTCGAGGATTGGGACCGGCAGTCGTGCTACGGCGGGGCGTTCATGGAGAACGTCGTCGACGCGACCGAGCCGCACCATGGAATGCCGGGGATGGACATGCCCGAGGAGAAGCGATCGTTCAAGCAGATCGACAAGGCGGATTACAACTATCCGTGCTCGATTCTTCCCGAGCGATACCTGACGACGTGCTACCAGAATCAGGTGTCGATCATCATGTACTTCGACGACCACAAGATGCCGCAGGTCGCGAAGGACTGCATGAAGGTGCCTGAGAAATACCGGTACATGTGCTTCACGGGCTTCGGCACGGACATCAACTCCTTCGTGGTCGGCGATCATCTCAAGGGGATCGACGAGTGCACGAATGTGCCGGAGAAGTACCGGGACTGGTGCATCATCGGCGTCGTGAAGAACATCATCGACGTGAGCGCAAAAACCGCGGATGGTGTGTCGTTCTGCCAGAAGGTCGACGACCACCATCTGAAGGCGCGCTGCTACGAGGCCGTCGGCGAGGAGTCCGTGAGCCTCGAGCAGAAGCCCGAGATCCGCGAGAAGTTCTGCGCGGTGAGCGAGCCAGGCTACATCGACGCGTGCCGCTTCGGCGCCCGTCTGATCACCGTCCCGCCGCCGGGGCTGACGGCCGAGTAGGGGCGGCGCAAGGGCAACTTCAGCCGGACCATTTCGGCGGTTCGGCACTTGCCCTGAGAGTGTGGTCTCCTCTCAATTTCCCCCATGTCGGACGAGCCGAAACAGCACACCCTCACGGGGACCTTCCGCATGCACGAGAAGGTCAGCTCCCGCTATCTCGAGAGCGAGCACGACGTCATCGTCTATCTCCCGCCGGGATACGACGAGGACGCCGAGCGTCGCTATCCCGTGCTGTACATGCAGGACGGGCAGAATCTCTTCGACGAGGCGACGGCGTTCGCCGGAGAGTGGCGGCTGGACGAGGCGGCCGAGCAGATGATCGGCGCGGGGCTCGTCGCGCCGCTGATCATGGTGGGGATCTACAACGCGGGCGCCTATCGGATCGATGAGTACACGCCCACGCGCGACTCGGCGAAGCGGGCGGGCGGCAATGCCGACAAGTACGGGCGGATGCTCGTCGACGAGCTCAAGCCGTTCATCGACTCCGAGTATCGGACGCTCACGGATGCGGCGAACACCGGCATCGGCGGCTCATCGCTTGGTGGGCTCGTGTCGCTGTATCTGGCGCTCAAGTACTCAGGGATCTTCTGGAATGTGGCGGTGCTGAGCCCGAGTGTGTGGTGGGACAACCGCTTCATCGTGCGGCGGGTGCGGGCGCTCGGAACTCAGCCGCCGCTTCGCGTGTGGCTGAGCACCGGAACGGAGGAGGGCGACGGCGTCGTGGCGGGCGCGCGTCGCGTGCACGATGCGCTCGTGTCGAAGGGATGGGTGGTCGGCGACTCGCTGCACTATCAGGAGATCGAGGGCGCGGGCCATACCGAGAGCGCGTGGGCGGACATCGCGCCCGCGATGCTCGGCTTTCTCTTTCCCGCGAGTCGCTGATGCATCGCGAAATGCGCCGCTGGTACAGTCCGGGGCTCGGCAAGGAGATGGAGCTGCTCATCTTCGGGCACGCGGGCGCACGCGTGCTCGTCTTCCCGACATCGATGGGGCGTTTCTTCGAGTGGGAAGGTCGCGGGATGATGGGCGCGCTTGGGGAGCATCTGGAGAAGGGATGGCTGCAGCTGTACTGTGTGGACAGCGTCGATGCGGAGAGCTGGTATGCAAAGGACAGGCATCCGGCGGATCGCGCGCGCGTGCACGAGGCGTATGAGCGGTATCTGCTGCAGGAGGTGCTGCCGCTGTCGACGCATCTCAATCCGAATCCGTTTCTGATCACGACTGGCGCGAGCTTCGGCGCATATCACGCGATGAGCTTTGCGCTCCGGCATCCGGGACTCGTCGGCCGCGTTCTCGGAATGAGCGGGCTGTACGACATCAAGGAGCAGACGGGCGGCTACTCGGACGATGCCGTCTACTTCAACAATCCGGCGGACTTCATCGCCAACGAATACGATGAGGGGCGGCTTGCGGCGCTCCGGCGCATGGACATCATCTTCGCGATCGGGCGCGACGACTCGATGTACTGGACCAACGAGACGTTCTCGCGATCGCTGTGGGCGAAAGGAATCCCGCACGCTTTTCGCGTATGGGACGGATGGGCACACGACTGGCCTTGGTGGGAGCGAATGGCTCGCATGTACATCGGTGGAAGCGACTGACCGGGAGCAAGACTCATGGCGGGCACGGAAAAGCGGATCGGGTTGATCGTTGGTCGGGAGTGGAGCTTTCCACCCGCGTTCATCAAGGAAGTGAACGGCCGCGATGAGGGAGTGACGGCGGAGCTGGTGTCGCTCGGCGGTACGAAGATGGATGATCTCGTGGAGTACTCGGTGCTCGTCGACCGAATCTCGCACGAAGTGCCGTACTATCGGTCGTTCCTGAAGTACGCGGCGCTCCAGGGTGTGAGCGTGATCAACAATCCCTTCATGTGGACGGCTGACGACAAGTTCTTCGAGGCGGGGCTCGCCACGAAGCTCGGTGTCGCCAGTCCGAAAACAGTGGTGCTTCCGAACAAGGAATATCTTCCGGGAATTCATCATCAGGAGAGTTTGCGCAACCTGGTATACCCTCTGGATTGGGAGGGAATTCTCTCCTATATCGGACTCCCATGCGTGTTGAAGGATGCGCACGGCGGCGGCTGGCGCGACGTGTACATCTGCCGCACACTCGGCGAGCTGTTCGACGCGTACGATGGCTCGGGGCAGCTGACGATGGTGCTGCAGGAGTTTATCGAATGGGATCAGTACATCCGGTGCCTCTGCCTCGGGCAGACCGAGGTGCTGCCGATGAAGTACGATCCGCGCGAGCGCAAATATCACGTCGAGCACGATCACCTCGAGCCGGGGCTCGGCGCGCGCGTCGTGAAGGATTCGCTCACGCTCGTGAAGGCGCTCGGCTACGACATGAACACCGTGGAGTGGGCCGTGCGCGATGGGATTCCGTACGCGATCGACTTCATGAATCCGGCGCCCGACATGGATATCAACTCGCTCACGCCGCACTACTTCGACTGGACCGTGACGCACATGGCGGATCTCGCGATTCGCCTGGCGAAGCAAACCCCGCGCAAGATGAACATCGCGCACGGCGATTTTCTGCTCGGGCGGCGCGAAGGGTGACGTCGAGCGACGACGCGATCGGGGAGTACCATGAGCTGCTCGCTGGCGGTCTCGCTGCCGACTCGCAGGGGTGGCTCGATGAGAACATCCAGCGACGTGGACTGATGTTCGGTGAGCGGCCGGTGTGCAC
>JACCWE010000109.1 GCA_013697785.1 Gemmatimonadaceae bacterium | reverse complement strand
ACCGGTCGCGGAATCGCGAGTGACAAGCTCGAGCAGATCTTCGAGCCCTTCGTGCAGATCGATCGCCATCTCACCGGGGTGAGCCAGCAGGGCGTCGGACTCGGCCTCGCGATTTCGCGCAACTTGGCACGCAGCATGGAGGGAGATCTCGTGGCTGAGAGCATGCCGGGCGTTGGGACGACGTTCGTGCTCACCGTTCCGCGGGGCACGCGCGGTGCAGGCGCGCCTGCGTCGAGCGACCAGACTCGCGGCGGCTCCGACACGATTTCAACCAGTTGACGCCCCATCGGGCTTCCGCTAAATCTTACGAGTAGTATTGCGGGTGTAATTCAGTTGGTAGAATGCCAGCTTCCCAAGCTGGACGTCGCCGGTTCGAGCCCGGTCGCCCGCTCATGCACGCTCCGATAATTCGAGACGAACAGAACGGCCTCCGCTGCTGAGCGAAGGCCGTTTTGCATCCTTGGCGGCGCGAAGCAGAAAGCGCTGCGCTCCGGTTTATCTTCAACTCACTCAACAGGAATTCCAGACGTTCGACACTCACGACGAGGTACTCACCATGCGCGAGGTTCTTCCGCCGCTCTTGTCACAAGTGCTCGCCGAGCAGGCCGAGCCTTCGAAGGCCGGTGAAGTATCCTCGCCGAATCGCCGCCAATTCATCACGCGCGCATCGCGACTCGGACTTCTGCTTCCGGTCGCAGGGGCGGCGCTCGAGGCATGCTACCAGGACGAGAGCTCGAAGGCCGCCTCGAAGCCGCCCGTGCGCGAGGATTCGAGCGCGGCTGCAGGAGTCTCTCCCGTACACCAGAACCCCGATAGCCGCAGCGACACCGCGCTCCACACTCCGCACACCGCATCCTCTGCCACGGCGCCGGCCGTTGCAGGTGCGTCGAGCACGATCTTTCACCGCTTCGATCCCGCGCTTCCGCCTCTCGGATCATCGCGCGCCCTCTCGTTGCACTGGAAGACGAAGGAAGTACCGATCCGCATCTCGCCGTCCACCGTCGTCGCGGGATGGACCTTCGAGGGCGACATCCCCGGGCCGATCGTGCATTGCCGGGTGGGCGACACGATCGACTTTACACTGACCGTCGAAGGGGCGGTGCCGCACTCGATGGACTTTCACGCGGCACAGCTCGATCCCAAAACAGCGTTTCGCTCCGTTGCGCCCGGGCAGTCGCACTCATTCACCTTCAGGCCGAAGTACGCAGGAGCATTCCTCTACCACTGCGGAACCGCGCCCGTGCTCATGCACATCGGCAGCGGAATGTTCGGTGCGATCGTCGTCGATCCTCTCGAGCCGCTGCCGCCCGCAAAGGAGTTCGTGCTTCTGCAAAACGAGTACTACCTCTCGCCTGCGGCCAATGGCGTGCAGGCATCGGACTACACCAAGATGCTGGCGATGATGCCCGACCTCGTCTGCTTCAACGGCCGGCCCAATCAGTACCAGGACGCGCCGATCCGCGTGAAGCTTGGCGATCGTGTGCGCTTTTACGTGGTGAGCGCGGGGCCCTCGTACCCGTGCAACTTCCACATCGTGGGAGAGCAGTTCGATTCCGTATATCTGGGCGCGCCGCCCGGCTCACCACTGCATGGCGTTCAGACCTTCAGCGTCGCGCCCGGCGGCGGGATGGTCTTCGAGCTCGTCGCCGACGTCGCCGGCGAATTTCCGTTCGTGAATCACGGCTTTGGTCACGGGCAGAAGGGCGCGATCGGCGTGCTCGTGGTCGAGTGACCGCTCTCGCTGTCAGTCAACGATTCATCGGAGGTATTGTACCAATCAGACCATAAATCCTGACGCGCGTGCGCCCGGCTTCGCGTACCTCGCTGGCAGCGCCGCCACGAACGTGCTCCCGCGCGCCAGCGCGCTGCGCACGAGCAGCACGTCGCCGCCGAGAAGTCGCGCGAGCTCACGCGCCACCGAGAGCCCGAGGCCGGTGCTCCCCATCGTGTGCACTATCGCGGGATCGTCCTGCCAGAACGCGTCGAAGATGTGCTCATGATCTTCGACGGCTATTCCGCGGCCCCTGTCGATCACCTCGAAGTAGACGAGCGGGTCGATGTCGTCGGCGACGAAGCGGAGCAGCAGCACGATGTCGCCGCTCGTAGAGAACTTGATCGCATTCGCGAGGAGATTGACCAGGATCTGGCGGACCTTTCGAACATCCGTAAAGAGCTCGAGTGCCTCGGCGTATCCCAACTCGAATCTCGAGCCCTTTCTTGTCCGCGAGCGGGCGCACCAGCACGATACTCTGCTCGACGACCGCGGCGAGCTGCGCCCGCTCGGGGCGCATGACCTCCTCGCCCGCCTCGATCCTCGCGTAGCCGAGCAGCTCTTCGGCGAGCTCGAGCAGTTGCGCTCCCGACGCGCGCACACGGCCCAGCTGATCCTTTTGCAGCTGGCTCACAGGACCATATAGCTCATCCGCGAGGAGCTGCGTGTACCCCATCATCCCGTTGAGCGGAGTTCGAATCTCGTGGCTGATCGTCGCCGGAAAATGCGCAT
The DNA here is from genome assembly GCA_013697785.1 of Gemmatimonadaceae bacterium. Taxonomy (GTDB): domain Bacteria; phylum Gemmatimonadota; class Gemmatimonadetes; order Gemmatimonadales; family Gemmatimonadaceae; genus FEN-1250. Next base: position 87,700 of record JACCWE010000109.1, on the reverse strand, counting down.
TCGACCTGTTCGCGTGTTCCGCCGCCTCCCTCGCGCGCTGCTCGGCCGCGCGCAGATGTGCGCGCATGATTGCCTGCGCGCACATGATGCCGAGGATAATGACGAATGCACGCTCATCCTCGTCGAAGGAAAGCGGCGTGCACCACGTCAGCGCGAGCACGCCGTTCGCCCACACCGGCACGATCGACGCTGCGTTCGCGCCGGCCGCCACCATTGCAGCGCCCCACGCCGGGTAGCGCAGAATCTCGGCTGACGAGTGCAGGAAGATGGGCTCACCATCGCGCGCCAGCTCGGCGAGCGGCACCAGCGCGTCGAGCGGAAGCTGCTTCAGCGTGGCTTGCACTTCTTCGGGGAGGCCTATCGCGTGTACGAGAATCAGCGCAGGTACGCCAACGGAATCGCGCACGGTTGCGGATGTTGGCGTGCTGGCGGGTGGAAAAACGCCGAGCGTGACGACGACCGCGCTGGTGGCGCCGAGCGCGGAAAGTGCCTCATTCTCGACGAACGTCGCGGCTTCAGAGGGGGTGAGCGCGTCCGTGAGGGAGCCGCTCAGCGCCGCGAGGGCGCGGAGACGGCTGCTCGAACTGCGTGAGTCGTCGCCGCCCGCCGCAACGGCGGGGAGTCGATACTCCGTTTGTGTCGCGGCTAGCTGCGAGATGACGACTGGCATGTCGTCGGAGGCGGGACGCAGTCTTCTCGAACGGAGAGGCGTCGCCAGAAGCGCCATACACGCAGCGGACAGCCCGGTGGGAGCTTTTCCGCTCTGCGCTGGTGTGATCTCGAAGTTATTTAATGCACGGTGCGGTACGAAAAGCAACAGGCGGGCTCATACGTAATCGGCCAAATTCGCGCCCGTTAACGCCTCCTCGGACTCTTACGAGCCGGTTTAGCCACTTCGGATTCTCCGATTTCGCTCTTATTGGTCGCGATGCAGGTGACCGTGTCCCACGCGTTGTGCACGCCGATGAAGATCAGGAGGAGCTACGCTCCCGCGACGGCGACCGACGCGTCGACGGGTGGTGCACGAGAGTCAGCCCAGCGGCCAGTACCGCGCCGTAGGCGACGAGTGACAGGGCGGTGTGAAAGAGCCAGTCCTCGAACACGGGCTTATAGTCTTTCTGCCGTTTCACGCGCCTCATGACCACGCTCGTATACAAAAGCCCCGCGCCACCGACCACGCCGCACGCGATGGCGGCGCCCTCAAGGGACACCCTCGGCGCGCTGAGCATCGAGCCGATCAACCACCGCGCAGAAGTGCACGATGGTCGGCGTCGCGAAGGCGTCGACCTCCTCGAGCGTGCGCTTCTTGCGCGACTCCGTGAGCAGCGCGATGACGACGAGCTGAAGTCCCGTCAACGCACCGCCCGCAGAGCCGACGATTACGTAAAAGCTCTCCCAGCCGGGGAATGAGCGGGCAATTCCTGCACTGGAATCCTCGGCGAAGAGGGGCTACAGCTCGTTGAACGTGAAGTTGCCGAGACTCTCCTGACCGTCGGCGCACGACACGACGATCTCGTACGTATGCGTTCCCGACGGAATTCCATCGAGCGTGAATGCATTTCTGTTGCTGTCGGGCCTGCCTTGGCTGACGAGTGTTCCGTCAGTCATCCCTGATGAGCACGCTCTCGTCGGAGAAAAATGTTCCGTGAAGCTGGGCGAAGGCTGCGGCTGGATAGGTGATGCTCGTAACGTCGCTGGCGCAGTTTGCTCCGCCCGGGTCCTCGGGATTGTCGCGCTGCCGCAGCCGAGCGTTGTTACGACTCCGAAAAACATCGCCAGCGTGGCCATGCGCGCGGTCGACCGCATCAGGTACTCTCCCGTGTATGAGGGCGGGGAATTCGCCGGCCAGAAGTTACGCGACAGGGGCGCTGAGCGCGAGGAACGATTAGAATGGAGTCCATGACACCCGCAACGATTCGTTCCAGTAAGCCGAGGCGGCGCGCCGCCGTTCTCGCGTGCGCCCTCGCGCTGACACTGCTCATCGTCGCTCAGGCTTCCGCGCACGACACCTGGCTGATCGCACCGACGAACGTTGGCCGCGTCGGTACGCCCTTTCGGCTCGACCTCACGAGCGGCGAGACGTTCGCCAACGATGATTTCGCGATCGAGCCGGGCCGAGTCGCGCGCGCGCAGGTGCGTGCAGGACATTTCATTCGCTCGCTCCCGGTACCATCCGGCACGCCACTCACGCTTCGCTACATGTGGACGCCGAAGTTTCCCGGCGTCGCGACGATCGGCATCGAGCTTCGCCCCAAGGTTCTAACGCTCGCGCCCAGGCTCATCGAGGAATACCTCGGCGAGATCAACGCCGACTCGGATATTCGCGCGACGTGGAAGTCGCTCGGCGACAAACAGAAGTGGACGGAGTCTTACACGAAGCACGCGATGACCTTCGCGCGTATCATGCCGGCGCGTCCCGACAGCAATTGGACAGCCGAGAAGAGCTGGATGAAGCCGATCGGACTTGGACTCGAGCTCGTGCCGGAGCGCGATCCGACGAATCTCCGCGGCGGCGACACGCTCGTGGTGCGCGTGCTGAGCCACGGCGCGCCGCTCGCCGGATTCTCGGTGGGCGCGATCCGGGAAGGACGCACGGCGGCGACCTTCTTCCGTACCGATGCCGCCGGACGTGCCTCGGTGCTGCTCGACCGCGGAGGGCGGTGGCTGCTCAACGGGACGCAGCTGCGTCGCTCGAAGACCGGCGCTTCGGTGTGGGAGAGCGACTTCGTCACAGCCACGCTGCACGTGGCGCCGAGACCGTAACCGGCGCTACACCTCATCGCGCCGGAAGCAGCCGGCGACGTGATCGTTGACGAGTCCCTTCGCCTGCATCCACGCGTACACCGTGGTTGGGCCGACGAATTTGTAGCCGCGCTTCTTGAGCGCGATCGAGATCGACTCGGAGAGCGCCGTTTTCGACGGGACGTCGCCGCGAATCCTGGCCGGCGAGTCGCCGACGAGCGACCATGCGAAGGTGGAGAGATCTTCCCCATTTTCGGCCATCTTCAAATACGCCCTCGCGTTCGAGATCGTCGCCTCGATCTTCGTGCGTGACCGCACGATACCGGGATTCGCCATCGCTCGCGCGATCTCCTTCTCGCCGAATTTCGCGACGACCTTCGGATCGAAGCCGCGGAACTCCTCACGGAACGCCTCGCGCTTGCGCAGGATCGTAATCCACGAGAGACCGGCCTGGAAGCCGTCGAGCACGAGCGCCTCCCACAGCTCGCGGCCATCCCGCCCCGGCACTCCCCACTCGATGTCGTGGTACTCCTGCATCTGCGGATCGCTCTCTGCCCACGAGCATCGGTGCAGCGCGGCGGTGCGTGACATCTGCCCTCTCTCCTGGCTGCTCGCAGCCGAATACCCGTCCGCGAAGCTTCGATCCTCGGCGCGCGCGGTGCGCCACTCTCCGAGCACTGCGAGCGCAGACAGCGCCATCGCGGCGAGGAAGTATGCGAGACGAACCCCATTGGTAGCGGCGCCGTTCCATCCCGCGAAGTCCAATTCCGCCGCACCGGGTGTGCTGACGACCGCATAGAGGAAGAGGGGCGATTCGCCGGCGGAGTGCGAGCGCAGTGGGCGTGGTGGCGGTCATGATCCCCTGCTGACTTACGCCGAGCCCGGTTTCAAATCATAGAGCTCAGGGCGCGTCGAAGGTCGCTTCGTCGCGGAATTTCGCCTGGTCGAGTCCCTTGATCGTGCTACGGCCGATGATCTTCTGGAAGTTCGCGCCCGACAGCTCGGCCAGCGACAAATCGGCGCCCGTGAGATTGGCGCCCGTGAGCAGCGCGCGCGTCAACTTCACCTTCCGCATGTTCGCACCCGTGAGATCCGCGCCACTCAGATTCGCTTCGCTGAGATCGACGCGCATCACACCCATCGGCTGGTTGCGCGGATCCGCGCCGAAGTCCGCGTGGTCGAGCTTCGCGCGCACGAAGATCGCGCCCTGTGCGGCGCCGATGATGCGCACGCCGGTGAGATCGGCATCAGTGAAGTTCACGCCCTGGATGATCACGGCGTACATGCTCGCGTCGCGGAGCGTCGCGTGCGTGAAGTCGGTCGCGCGCATCGTCGAGACGTCGAGCGTCGCCCCGGAGAGATCCGCACCGCTCGCCTTTGCGCCATCGAAGTTCACGCCGAACATCTTCGCCTTCATCATCTTCGTGCCGATGAGCGTCGCACGCGAAAGATTGGCACGCTTGAAGTCGAGGCCGGAGAGGTCGAGTCCCGACAGATTCTGCCCTTCGAAGCTCGGCGCAAGATCGCTGGTCGCCGAGTCGAGGCGCGCGACGACCTGCCCGCGTGTGAGCGCCGCCGAGTCGGGCTGCGCGCTCACCCCGCCGGACGCCAGCGCGGCAGCCAGCGCGAGCGCGCACGCGATCATGCTCATCGCTTCACCACCCCAACCGATAACGGCGCGCCCGGCCGCGCGAGCGAGCGATGCGCCGCAGCGCTGTCTGGCTGCCCCCACCGGTCGAAGACATCCGCCAATGTGGCCTCGGTGCGTCGATAGATATAGAGATTCACGTGCGGCCTCGAGCGAAGGGTGTCGAGCAATGCATTCAGCCGCGCGACGGCGGCCGCTGGCTGGTTGTGATCGCGAAGAATCAATGCGTCGACGCGCGACAGCGATGCCCATCGGGCGTCGCTCGTCGGGAGATTTCCCTTCCACAGTGCGCGCGCGCTGTCCGCCAGCGGCGCGGCCCTGGCATCGTCGCCCGCGCGTGCGGCGAGCTCCGCGCGATTCGCGAGAATCGTCCCGCGCCCGATGCGCTGAAATTGAATCGGCTGCTCGTCGGCGAGCAGCACGTAGGCTCGCTGCATGAGCGAGTCGGCGACCGCGCCGTGCCCCATCATCGCCTGCGATGCCGCGAGATACGAGATCACGCCCGCGGAATCCTCGGAAGTCGCCGCCTGACTCGAGTTGAGTCGCGCGAGCTCGTCGCGGAACGTCGTTGACGCCTCGTCGTTGTGCCCCTGCCTGCGAAGGCTCTCGCCCAGCAGAATCAGCGGCGAGCTTCCGGCGAACGGTTTGGGATTCTTCTTCTGATCTGCGACGAGCCGCCGAAACACACCTTCCGCTTCCGCGTACTTCTCGTTGCCCATGTACGCGCTGCCGAGCGTGGCCGACGCTTCGCGATTGATGATGCCCGGTGTCAGCTTCGCGCGAATCGCATTCGCTTCGACGCTCGCGGATTCGGCGCCCGCGTATTGCTGCGATCCGAGCAGGAGTCGACCGAGTGTCTCGAGGCGCGTCGCGAGATCGGCTGAGTCGCGCCCGTACGATCGCTGGCTGGCGACGGCTTCGCGCAGCAGCAGCTCCGCGCGCGCCTGATCGCCATTGCTCAGGTAGATCTCTCCGAGCGCGGACTGCATCGTCGCGCGCACGTTGGGCTGCGTCGCGTACTGCTTGGCGATCGTCGGCTCCGCGTGATCGAGAACCTCGCTCACCGAGAGCGGTTTGCCGAGCGTGTCGGTGAGCTGCGCGAGCAGCTGCCAGAGCGTGTGCGTGACCGCACTGGCCTGATCACGCTGCGCCGCCGTCCTGTCGGACTCGATCTTGAGATTTGCGTTCTGACGCCGCGCGACGATTCCGAACGCGGCGAGGCCGAGGGTGACGATCGCGCCGATCGTCACCGCGACGCGCTGCCGACGTACGAATTTGCGCGTGCGATAGAGGCGGCTGTCCGCTCGCGCGAGCACGGGGCGCTGCTCGAGATGGCGTCGCACGTCATCGCCGAGGCGATCGACGGATTGGTATCGGCGCTCGGGCTCCTTTCGAAGCGCCATCAGCGCGATGGTGTCCAGATCGCCGCGCAGTGCCCGCCCGTCGGGAACGACCGCGGACGGCGGCTTTGGCTGCGCTTCGCGAACGATGCGCGTCCAGTCGGCGGGGTTGGATCGCGCGAGATTGAGCGGGCGCTCGCCGGTGAGTAGCTCGTACAGCACCACGCCGAGCGCGTACACATCGGCCGCCGTGGTAACGGTTTCGCCGAGCACCTGTTCCGGGCTCGCGTACTCCGGCGTGAATGGCTGGAAGCCGGTGCGCGTGATCGGCGCGTCGGCGCCGATTTGCGGCGCAAGCAGCTTCGCGATGCCGAAGTCGAGCAGCTTGATGTGCCCGTCGGACGTCACGAGAATGTTCGACGGCTTGAGATCACGATGCACGATGAGGTTGCGATGCGCATACGAAACCGCGTCGCAGATCTGGAGAAAAAGTCCCAGCTTCCCGGCGAGCCCGAGCTCGTGCGCTTCGACGTATTTGTTCAACGGCATTCCGTCGACGTACTCCATCGCGAACCACGGATGTCCGTCGCTGGTGACTCCGCCCTCGAGGAGACGCGCGACGCCCTGGTGCTCGAGCGTCGCGAGGATCTGTCGCTCCTCGGTGAAGCGACGATGGAGCACGCGGTCCTGATCGAGCCCGCTGCGCATCACCTTCAGTGCCACGCGCGGTGCGAACTCCGCGTCGCCGCGCGAGGCGAGGTAGACGGAGCCCATGCCGCCGCGTCCGAGCACGTGATCAATGACGTACGGGCCGATCCGCTCGGGCGCCGCGGCTTCGCGCTCGGCAAAGAGCGGCTGCGCCCACGCGACGGCGCCTGCGTCGGTTGCAGCCTCGGCTTCGGTGTTACCGGCAGAGACGAGCAGCCGCTCGACGGCCGCGCGTAACGGCGTGTCCTTGCCGCACGCGGTATCGAGATACGCCGGCCACGAATCGGGAGGGAGCTCGAGAGCGCTGTCGAGAATCGGCTCGATGCGCTCCCAGAGCTCGGCAACGGCTGCGCGCGTCACGGCTTCTCCGCCTCCATCGCCACGGCGAGCCACATGCGAGCCTTCGTCCAGTCGCGCCTCACCGTGCGCGGAGTGAGCTGCAGGGCGAGCGCGGTCTCTTCCTGACTCATGCCGCCGAAAAAGCGGCAGTCGACGACGCGGGCGAGTCGCGGATTGGACGCGGCGAGAAGCGTGAGCGCCTCATCGAGTGCGACGAGCTGCTCAGCGCGATCGTCGGCGGCGACTTCGATGTCGTCGAGCTCGACGCGCATTTGCACACCGCCACGCTTCTGCGCGGTACGCTGCCGCGCGTAGTCGATGAGCACGCGTCGCATAGCCATCGCCGCGATCGAGAGAAACTCCGCGCGTCCGCTGACATCGAGATGCGAGGGCGCAGCGAGCCGGAGGTAGGCCTCGTGCACGAGCGCCGTAGTGTTCAGCGTGTGGCCGACGCCCTCGTGGCGCAGCTGCCTGCGCGCGATGCGTCGGAGCTCTTCATACACCAGCGGCATCATCCGCTCGACTGCACCGCCCTCGGGCATTGTGACGCTGCCGGAAGGAGTGTCTTCCTCGTCGCTGGCGACGTCGGAATCGTCGGGCTGAGAATGCGATGTCACCAGTTGTCCACCCGTACGCCAGGGAGAGGTCGAATAATAGCATAAACGCATGAAAGTGAGTGCTCACACCGCGGCAAGCCTCGGCTGGCGCACATACGGAAACGCTCTCCATCCGGCACGAATGGAGAGCGCTTGGTACAACGGTGAGCGCCGGTGGTGCCTATCCGGCGACGCTTCCGTTCTTGAGCGATGCCGTATCGATCACGAAGCGGTACTTCACATCGTTCTTCAGCATGCGCGCGTACGACTCGTTGATCTTCTGGATCGGGATCATTTCGATCTCGGAGACAATACCATGCTCGGCGCAGAAATCGAGCATCTCCTGCGTCTCACGAATGCCACCGATGCCAGAGCCCGCGAGCGATGCGCGCCGGCCGAGCAGCGAGAAAACAGGAACGGAGAGAGGAGCGTCCGGTGCGCCGACCATGCAGAGCACACCGTCGCGCTTCAGCAGGTGCAGGTAGCTCGCGATGTCGTGCGGAGCGGAGATCGTGTCGAGGATGAAGTCGAAGGTGCCCGCATGCGCGGCCATCTGCGTCGCATCCGTCGAGATCACGACGTCATCGGCGCCGAGCTTCTTCGCGTCGGCAACCTTGTTCTGCGAGGTCGTGAACTGCACGACGTGCGCGCCGAATGCGTGCGCGAACTTCAGTCCCATGTGGCCAAGGCCGCCGAGCCCCATCACGCCTACCTTGCTGCCCTTGCCTACGTTCCAGTGGCGGAGCGGTGAGTACGTGGTGATGCCCGCGCAGAGCAGGGGAGCGGTGGCAGCGAGATCGAGCTTGTCGGAGAGGTGGAGCACGTAGTTCTCGTCGACGACGATACCCGTGGAGTAGCCGCCCTGCGTCACCTCACCGTTCTTGTCGCGGCCGTTGTACGTGAGCGTGCACCCCGGGTTGTTGCAGTACTGCTCCTCGCCCTCCTTACAGTTCTCGCAGACTCGACACGAGTCGACCATACATCCGACGCCGGCGAGCTCGCCGACCTCGAACTTTGAAACGGAGCTGCCGACGGCGGTGACCCGGCCGACGATCTCGTGGCCCGGCACCATGGGGAAAATCGAGCCGCCCCATTCGTCGCGCGCCTGATGGATATCGGAGTGACAGACGCCGCAGAAGAGGATTTCGATGGCGACATCGTTGGGACGTGGCGCGCGGCGCTCGAACTGGAAGGGCTCGATCGGCGTCTTCGCGCTGAGCGCTGCGTATGCGGCGGTCTTCGTTACTGCCGCTTTGGTCTGCTTTGCTTCGTATTCGGCGGTCCGTGGCATCAGCAAATGTCCTGGGTCAAGGGCATGGGCGGGTGGTCTCAATTCAATCATCGGGCGGGCGATTGCGTTCCACCGGCGCTACGTATTCGCCTTCGCGGCCGCTCGCAGCACGGCGACGAACGCGTCGACGTTGGTCCAATCGTCATCGTATCGCTCGCCGTTCACAAAGAACGTCGGAGTGCCGTTCACTCCGCTCCGAACGCCGCTTCTGAAATCGGTGCGCACTCGATCGGCCGCAGCGCCGCCGGCGTAGGCCTGATCGAGCTCTTCGCTCGTGAGTCCCACCTGCTTTGCGTAGCCGGCGAGGTCGTCGTCGTCCAGCGCCTGCTGGTTTTCGTAGAGCGTGTCGTGCATCGACCAGAACGCCGCCTCACTCCTGGCGCCTGCCGCTTCCGCAGCGATCGCTGCGTGCTCGGCGAAGGGATGCGCCCGGCGAAGAGGGAAGTTTCTGAAGACGAAGCGAAGCTCCTTTCCCATAGCCTTCTGCAGCTGCTTCACGATCTGGTACCCCGCACCGCAGTACGGACACTGATAGTCGCCGTACTCGACGAGCGTGACGCGCGCTGAGGCCGGTCCCTCCGCGTGGTCCTTCTCACTAATTGGCGGCGCAAGCGTCTGCGCGTCGTTTGTCGCACTCACGATGCTCTCCCCGCGGCGGCGGAGCCGCGCTGCTCGGGTGAGAGCGCATCGAGTACCTTGAGAATTCCCGCAGCGCCCGGATTCACGCCATCGGGCGAGAGAAGCGACCAGCGAACGACGCCTGCAGCATCGAGCACGAAGAGCGAGCGAGATGACTCGCCGACATCATCGTGATACGCGCCGTACTTCTTCGACACCTCGCCCTTCGGCTCGAAGTCGGCGAGGAGAGGGAAGTGGAGATTGCGATCCTTCGCAAAGGCGAGATGGCACCATACGCCATCGACGGAGATGCCGATCACCTGCGCGTTCGTTTCCGCGAACTCATCGTGCATCTCGTTGTAGAGCGCAACCTGATCGCCGCACACGGGACTCCAGTCCGCCGGATAGAAGACGAGCACGACCGGTCGCCCGCGAAAATCCGAAAGCGAGATCTTCTGGTCCGGTGTCGAGTTCAATGTGAAGTCGGGTGCCTGCGTTCCGATCGGAAGCAGCTCTCTCGTTTTGGTCGAATTCGTCGTTGCCATGCGTAGCTCCAGCTGGTGGTGAACTTTTGTCAGACGCGGTTCAGGATTTCGTCGATGGCTTCGAGGTCGCTCAGGCTCAGCTCCAAGCTCGGCGACAGCGCATTGCTGCGAACCTGCTCGGCGCTAGTTGCTCCGGCGATCACCGAGGCGACCACGGGGAAACGAAGCAGCCACGACATCGCGAGCTCCAGTATCGTGTGATCGTTCGCTCCCGCGAATGCGATCAGCCGCTCGATGATGTCCATGTTGTAATCGGTGTATTTCTCCGCGAGCCATCCTCCGTCCGCGATTCGCGTGCCCTCTGGTGGTTTGTTACCCTTTCGATACTTACCGGTGAGGAGACCGCTTTCGAGCGGGAAGTACGGCAGATACGCGAGGCCGAGTCGCTCGCATTCGGGAATGGCGTCGAACTCATCGTCGCGCTTGAGCAGATTGTAGTGATTCTGCACGCTCGCGAAGCGCGCGAGGTGTCCATTCACACTCGTCTGCTCGGCCTCGTTGATCTGCTCGCCCGAAAAATTCGAGCAGCCGATCTCGAGCACCTTCCCCGCGGCCACGAGATCGTTGAGCGCACCGAGCGTCTCCGCAATGGGCACCGTGGGATCGGGCGCGTGCAACTGATAGAGATCGATATAATCGGTGCCCAGGCGCGCGAGTGAATCGTTACACGCCCGAATCAGATACTCGGGACGCGCGCCGGTGCGCTGCTCATCCACCTGCTTTCCGAATTTGGTCGCAACGATCACGCTCTTCCGCCGCCCCTGGAGTGCAGAGCCGAGGAAGGACTCGCTCCTGGTCTTTCCATAGATGTCCGCGGTGTCGAAGAAGTTGATGCCGGACTCAATGGCCGCATCGACGACGGCGCGAGTGGTCTCCTCATCGATACGCCAGCCGAAGTTGTTGCAGCCGAGCCCGATCACTGAAACTTCCAACTTTCCGATCCGTCGTGTCTCCACGTTTCGCGCGCTCCGTGTCGGGTGAAGTGTTCAAGGAACTAAATGCTGGCGGCGCGCGCTCGTTCCCGTATGAGCTTCCTTGGCATGTCGCCGATCTCGTCCGTTCGCCACCAGAATCCCGCTCGTCACACATGAAATCTGTGTCCAACTATCTCTCCCGCGCAGCAATCGTTACCTGCGTGATCGTGGCCGCCTGCAAAAAAGCCGCGCCTCCAGCCTATCCTCCCGCAGAGGTCACGGTTCTCACGGTCAAGCCCGAGACAGTCGAGGCCAAGCTCGATTACGTCGGGCAGGCCGAAGCGTCGAAGGCCGTCGAGGTACGCTCGCAGATTACGGGCGTGATCGTCGCGAGGCCCTACACCGAAGGTACCGACGTGAAGGCGGGAACGGTGCTTTATCGTATCGATCCTACTACTTATGAAGCGGCGCTCCGCAGCGCACAGGGTACGCTCGCAAATGCCCAGGCCCGGCTCGCCAACGCACAGCGCAGTTATAATCGCGTCAAGCCGCTGCTCGACGAGCACGCGGTCGCGCAGGTCGATGTCGACAACGCCGAAACGGAGCTGCAGCAGGCGAAGGCGGACGTGGATCAGTCGCGCGGTGCAGTGGACGAAGCGAAGAAGAATTTCGACGACACCTTCGTACGTGCGCAGATCAGTGGTCGCGCCGGTCGAGCGCTGCTCGTGCTCGGCGCGCGAGTGACGGGGCCGAGCGATCTGCTCACGACGGTCGACCAGGTCGATCCTATCTATGTGAGCTTCAATCCATCGGACAAGGACATTCTCGCGTGGCGCCACAACGAGGCGACGCGCAAGATGATCGCGGGCGGCAAGCTCAAGGTTGCAATCACACTGTCGGACAAGAGCTCCTTCCCGCATCAGGGGACGGTGACCTTCGTCGCTCAGTCGCTGCAGTCGAACACGGGGACGCTGCTCCTGCGCGCCTCCGTTCCGAATCCCGAGCACGTGCTTCTTCCCGGACAGTTCGTTCGCGTGAAGCCTCTCGGCATCGTCAACGACAGCGCCATGCTCGTGCCGCAGCGATCGGTGCAGCAGGGGCTCGCCGGCACCTTCGTCTATCTGCTCGGCGCCGACAACAAGGTCGTTCCGCGCGACGTGTCCGCCACCACGTGGGAAGGCGGCCGCTGGCTCATTCAGGACGGTCTCAAGCCCGGTGACCAGGTGCTCGTCGACGGCACGCTCAAGGTGGGTCCGGGCGCGCCGGTGCACCCGACGCCCTACGACCCGGCGAAGGACACGACGCTCACGACGCCGAGCGACAGCGCAGCGAAAGTAGTGGTGTCGCGATGAGTGCGGCAGGTTCCGATCCGCTGGACGAACCGCGTCCAAAAGCAGAGGTCGACGCAGAGAGCGAGCAGATACGCAATCTCTTCATCCGCCGTCCCATCCTGGCGGCGGTCATCTCGATCGTCATTGTGCTGCTAGGGTTGTTCGGCCTCAATAAGTTGCCGATTGCCCGCTATCCGAATGTGACGCCGCCGGTGGTGTCGGTTAGCGCGAACTATCCGGGCGCGACCGCGCTCGACGTTGCCACCACCGTTGCCGCGCCGATCGAGCAGCAGCTCGCCGGCATTCAGGGACTTCTCTACTATAAGTCCACGAGCTCGGGCGACGGCTCGATGAATCTGCAGGTGTCGTTCGACATCACGCGCGATCAGGATCTTGCCGCCGTCGACGTGCAGAATCAGATCGCGCTCGCGACGCCGCAGCTTCCCGAGCAGGTGCGCCGCAACGGCGTCATCGTGCAGAAGGCACAGCCGGACATTCTGCTCGTTGGTGTGCTCACGTCCACGGACCCGCGCTACAACGGCGAGTTCCTGAGCAACTACTCGAAGATCTACCTGGAGGACGAGATCAAGCGCATCCCCGGCGTCGGCAACGCGACGACGTTCGGCAATCTGAATTTCGCGATGAACATCGAGCTCGATCCCGACAAGATGGCGCAGCTCGGTGTCACCGTGTCGGACGTCAACACGGCGGTGAACGAGCAGAACAACACCAACCCGGCCGGCTCGATCGGCCGCGAGCCTGCGCCGTCCGGTACGCAGCTCACGCTCCCGGTGACCACGCTCGGTCGACTTAGCACGCCCGAGGAGTTCGCGAACATCATCATCCGCGCGCGCCCCGACGGTTCGGTGCTCCGCGTCTCGGATGTCGGCACCGTGCGGCTTGGCGGAAGGGACTACGGGCTCGTCGGCATGTACAACGGCAAGCCGATCGCGCTGATCATTTTGTATCTCCGACCCGGCGCCAACGCGATCGCGGTCCGCAACGCGTACGTGAAGCGCATGGCGGAGCTGGCGAAGACGTTCCCGGTGGGGCTGCACCAGGAGATCGGCTTCGACACGACGCCGTTCGTCACCACGTCGATTCACGAGGTCGTGAACACGCTGATCATCGCGATGGCGCTGGTGACGCTGGTCGTCTTCATCTTCCTTCAGAACTGGCGTTCGACCCTCATCCCGCTGCTGGCGGTGCCGGTGTCCATCATCGGGACCTTCCTCGGACTCTGGGTGCTCGGCTTCACGATCAACCTGCTCACGCTCTTCGGCCTCACGCTCGCGATCGGAATCGTCGTTGATGACGCCATCGTCGTCATCGAGAACGTCGAGCGAATCATGGAGCAGGAGAAGGTCTCGGCGCGCGTCGCGGCCGACAAGGCGATGAAGCAGGTCACGGGCGCGCTCGTCGCGATCGTGGCGGTGCTCTGCGCCGTATTCATCCCGGTTGCGCTCGTGGGCGGCATCACCGGCGAGATGTACAAGCAGTTCGCGGTGACGATCGTCATCTCGGTCGTGCTGTCGGGAATCGTCGCGTTGACGCTGACGCCCGCGCTCTGCTCGGTGATGCTGAAGCCGGCGCACCAGTCGGAGTGGGGTCCGTTCAAGTGGTTCAATCGGAGCTTCGATCGCGCGCGCACTGGATACCTCGGCTCGCTCGGCCGCATGCTCGGCAGTCCGAAGGCGGTGTTCGCCGCGTTCGCCGTGGTGGTCGCGCTGGTGATCGTTCTCGTGCGCGCGGTTCCCGGCGGCTTCCTTCCCACCGAGGACAAGGGATTCTTCGCGATCGCGATCGAGCTGCCGGCCGGAGCCTCGCGTCAGCGCACCGACGCGGTCGTTCTGCAGGTGCAGAAATATCTGCTCGCGCAAAAAGGGGTGGAGCGGACGGTGGCGCTCACGGGACTGAGCCTGCTGCAGGGTGGCGCGGCGCAGACCAGCTCTGCCACGGTGTTCGCCGGACTCGCACCGTGGGATCAGCGCAAGTCCGACGATACGCAGCTCGACGCCATCCTCGGCAGAGCGAACGGCGCGTTCTCGCAGATCAAGGACGCGATCATCTTCGGCTTCAACTTTCCCGAGATTCCAGGACTCGGCGTCACTGCCGGTCTCGAGATGAATCTTCAGGATCGCAGTGTCAACGACGTCACGAAGTTCGCCGGGCTCGCGCAGGCGTTCGTGGCCGACGCGAACAAGCTCCCCGAGGCGCAGGGACTGTCGACGAACATCAACGTCAACTTCCCGCAGCTGTTCGTGCACGTCGATCGCGAGAAGGTCAAGGCGCTCGGCATCTCGCTCACGGATCTCTTTCAGACGCAGCAGGCGATGTTGTCGACGCTCTATGTAAACGACTTCAACATCTACGGGAAGACGTTCCGTGTTCAGCTCGAGGCGCAGCCGCAGTTCCGCGAGCGTCCTGAGGACGTGGGGCGCCTGTACGTGCGCGGGCCGAGTGCGCAGATGATTCCGGTTTCATCACTTGTGACGACGGAGTTCAAGGCCGCGCCGAACATCGTGACGCGCTTCAACGGCTTCACGGCCGCCGTCGTCAATGGCACGCCGGCACCCGGGAAGAGCTCGGGGCAGCTCCTCACGGCAGTGCGCAAGCTCGCCGACGAGAAGTACGCACCACTCGGAATGGGCTACGCGTTCAGCGGACAGTCGTACGAGGAAGTGCAGGGAGGAACCGCGACGCTCGTGTTCACCATGGGAATCATCATGGTGTTCCTCGTTCTCGCGGCGCTCTACGAGTCGTGGTCGATCCCATTCGCCGTGCTCTTCGGCGTTCCCTTCGGACTACTTGGCGCACTGCTCGGAGTCTGGATTCGCCGCATGCCGAACGATGTCTACTTCCAGGTCGGGCTCATCGTCGTCGTCGGATTGGCGGCGAAGAACGCGATTCTGATCGTCGAGTTCGCGAACGAGCTTCGCGCGCAGGGGCTGTCGATTCGCGAGGCCGCGACCGAGGCGGCGCGGGAGCGACTGCGTCCGATTCTCATGACCTCGTTCGCATTCATCCTTGGCGTCGTGCCGCTTCTCGTCGCGAGCGGCGCGGGTGCCCAGAGCCGACACTCGATCGGTACGGGAGTGTTCTTCGGAATGCTCGTCGCGACGACCGTCGGAATTTTCTTCGTCCCATCGTTCTTTGCCGAGATACGCATGCTGAGTGAGCGCGGGCTGTTCAGGAGGAAGAAGGGCGCTGCGATTCCGGTCGCGGCGAGCACCGTTGCGGGGGACGACTGATCATGCTCGCTCTACGCAAGGTTGCACCGCGCCTCCTGGCTCTGCTCGTCGTCGCCGGCTGCGCTGTAGGTCCGAATTACAAGCGCCCCGACGTCGAGGTCGCGCCCGCGTGGCGCGCGCCATCGAAGTCCGAGGATTCGGTGCGCTCATTCTTCGATTCACTCGCGAGCGGCAAGAATCTCATCGCGCCGCCGACCACCGCGCCGGCAGACACCCCCTCTGGTGCGGCCACCGTTCGTCGTCCCGACTGGCGCGCGAGCTACGAGACGCGCCCGCTCGATGCGACGACCGGTGTGAGCTGGGCGGAGCTCATCAAGGATCCCGCGCTGCAGGCGCTCATCGACACCGCCGTGCGCAACAATCGCGACGTCCGCGTTGCGATTGCGACTATCTCCGAGTTCCGTGCGGAGTATGGAGTGGCGAAGGCGTCCTACTATCCGCAGATCAATGGCGTCGTGAACGCCGGTCGCGAGAAGATCGTGCTCGTGCCGGGGCAGAGCGAGACGTTCAATGCGATTCAGGTCACCGCGAATCTGCAGTGGGAGCTGGACTTCTGGGGACGGCTGCGCCGCAACAGTCAGGCGGCGCGCGCAGACTACCTCGCGAGTGAGGAGGGGCGCCGCTCGGTGGTGCTCACGCTCGTGAGCGATGTGGCGACGGCGTATCTGCAGCTACGCGAGCTCGATCTCGATCTCGAGATTTCGCAGCGCACTCTCGCATCGCGCCAGCAGACGCTCGGCCTCGCGCTGCGCCGCTATCAGCAGGGACTCATCTCCGAGCTGGACGTGCGGCAGTTCGAATCCGAGGTCGACAACTCGGCCGTGAGCATCGCGGACTTCCAGCGCCAGATCGCACAGCAGGAGAATGCGCTGAGTGTGCTCCTCGGACACTCGCCCGCGCCGATCGCGCGCGGGCTCTCGCTCACCGAGGTGCTCGGGACGTTCGTGCTTCCGACGGATCTCCCGGCTGAGCTCATCGCTCGGCGCCCCGATGTTCGACAGGCGGAAGAGGCGTTCGTCGCGGCGAATGCGCGGATCGGCGCGGCGCAGGCTGCGCTCTTCCCTACGGTCTCGCTCTCCAGCCAGTACGGAAGGCAGGGCGACAAGTTCAACAACACGTTCAATCAGAACGGCGAGATCTACCAGATCTTCGGTGGGCTCTCGATCCCGCTCTTCCGCGGCGGCGCGCTGCGAAGTGCGCTGAGTGCTGCTCGGGCACGCGCGGATCAGGCTCGCTTCAGCTACGAGCAGGCGACGCTCGTCGCTCGTCGCGAGGCCGAAGATGCGTTCGTCGGCGTGCGCACGTCGCGCGATCAGGCGGTGGCGCAGCAGCGGCAGGTGGATGCGCTCAGGCGTGCATTCGATCTTGCAAATCGGCGCTATCAGAATGGTGTCTCGAGCTATCTCGAGGTACTCGACGCGGAGCGCAATCTGTTTACGAGCGAGCTCGCGCTCACGCAGGCGCAGCGCCTGGAGCTCGTTTCCGGCGTGCAGCTCTACAAGGCGCTTGGCGGTCCCTGGAGCGAGACGCCAGCCACACGGTAGCTGCGCCGCTGGTAGCGCATGCTACGAAGTGTTGTTCGCACCATCGCCGCCGGGAGTGTGGCCGCGGCGATCATTGCGTGTGGAGGGAGCAGCGACGGCGGCACCACCGGCCCCACGCCCGTGTTCACGAGCGTCTCGGTGCTGCCGGCGACGCCGAGCGTGAGCGTTGGGAGCACGACGACGCTGAACCGCAACTGGCGGCAATTCGACGATCACGGCGTCGATTACGGCGGGGAGCGTGACGCACACCGGCACGCAGCCGGTCAGCGTGTCGACTTCGTCCGCCACGGGCAACGTGCAGGCGACGACGACGCTCGCCTTCGATCCCTCCAATCTGACCGTCGCGAGATCGGCTGGAAGCGCGTCCGTCACCCCGGCACTTCCAGACAGTCCAGCATACGGTAACATGGGATGCGACTGCAGGCGTCGACGATGATATTCCGGCGACGGCGAGCGCGAACATCGCGCGCAATTTCACGGTTGCCGGCACGTATCACTATCACTGCGCGATTCACCCGTCGATGACCGGAGTCGTCACGGTACAGTAGTCCGAGCTGCTGGAAAGAAAGTTTGCGGCACGACAAACGGCTCGCGTCGCGACAGTGACGGGAGCCGTTGTTCATTGGGCTAACGCTCGGGCGAAAGGGAAACAGGTGACCCGGCGCGGGCCGGCCGCGTCACCCTATGACCCCCACAACGTGAGCTACTGATAATGCTACGGGCCCTCGCACGCACGATCGTCGCTGCCTTCGTGACCGCGGCACTCTTCGCCTGTGGCTCGGATGGCATCACCGCGCCTCCGGCCGCGGGTACCGTCGTCGCCACGACGGACCTTCAATACACTCCGCAGTCCATCACCCTTGCGCGTAGCGGCGGATCAGCGACCGTCACGTTCATTTTTCAGAGCGTAAATCATACAGTCGACTGGGACACGCAGCCGTCAGGCGCGACAGCTCAGGATATCGAGAGCACCTCCGGAACATCCGTCCTTCGACAGCTGACTGTGGCCGGTAGCTACACCTACCACTGCGAGATCCATCCGTCGATGAACGGCACGATAGTCATCGAGTAGCGCGCGCACTGCATCGCAGCACACGAGGCCTCCAATGCAACTGATGAGATATGCGCGCGCCGCAGTGGTCGCGGGTGTCGCGGTTGCCGCGCTCGCATGCGGATCCGACTCGACATCGTCGAAGCAGGTGCTCGACTCCGTGAGTGTCGAGCCGCGCGATGCCGTGCTCACGGTCGGCACGCTCTGGCCCCACGTGCACTCCACAGCGCGCGACCGGACCGGCGTGGAGATCAAGACTACCGGACGGTGGTCGTCTAGCAACGAGTCCGTCGCAACCGTCGGCATCACGGCAGGCGCGATCGCCGGTATCGCCGTCGGCACTGCGATTGCCCGCAACACGGTGACCTACAATGGCGTCACCGAAACCGGCGAGTCGAGCATTACGGTCGTCGCACCATCGGACACCGGCACCGTGACCGCGACAGTGTCCGCGGCATTTACTCCGCAGCTCAGAGCCGTGAATCGCAGCGGGTCCGCGGCGACCGTGACGTGGAATTTCGAGGCGGAGCCGCACACCGTGACGTGGGATTCCGAGCCGCCGGGCGCAAGTGTCGCCGACATCTCCGCGACATCGAGCACGTCGGTGTCGCGCGAGTTCACCGTGGCCGGCACCAACGAGTACCACTGCTCGATTCACGCGGGGATGGCGGGCTCTCTCCTCGTTCAGTAGCCGCTTCCACAGGGCGTCCCGAATGAATGCCTGCAGCTTCTGACGATAGCTCCTGCCACTCGTGTGGCGGGAGCCGTCGTGCAGAATCACCACGAAGTCGCCCTGGAACCACGGCTGCAGCTCCTTCACGCGCCCGGTGTTCACGATCGTCGAGCGATGAATGCGGAGGAAGCGCGCAGCCGACAGCCGCGACTCGAGTCGCGTGAGCGTGTCGCGCACGAGATGCGTGTCCGCACCGACGTGGATCTTCGCGTGATTGTCCACCGCCTCGATCCAGTCGATGTCCGCAGTGCGGATGAGCAGCAGCCTCCCATCGACCTTGACTGCGAGCCGAAGATCTCGGCGCTGTCGTCGCCCAAGATGCTCGACGCCTCAGTGGTGGGCGGCCTTCGAGCCAGGGTGAACGACCACAGGAGGGGGCGAGGGCTTGCCGCGGCTCTTCCTAAGCCAGTACTGGCGGGTCAGGAACTTACGCCCGCCCCTCCGGCGTTCAGCCCAAACACCCTTTCGATTCGGATGACGTGGCCACCCAGGTAGCTCCCGCTCAGATAGATAGCGACGAAGGCGTTCCATACCGCTGGCTGATCCTCCTTGGCCTCATCACGGCCGCCATGATGGAGGTGCTCGACACCACGATCATCAACGTGGCGCTCCCGCAGATGGCCGGAAATCTCGGCGCGACCACGGAGGAGATCGCGTGGGTGAGCACCTCCTACATTCTCGCCAACGTCGTCGTCCTGCCGATGACCGCCTTCTTCACCGAGCGGTTCGGACGACGCAACTATCTCACGTTCTCGATCCTGCTGTTCATCGTCGCGTCATTTCTGTGCGGCACGTCGCACAGCCTCAGCGAGCTGGTGGTATGGCGACTGCTCCAGGGTGCGGGCGGCGCCGCGCTCCTCTCCACGGCTCAGGCGACGCTTCGACAAATCTTCCCGCGCGAACAGCAGGGAATCGTGCAGGCCATCTTCCTGCTCGGCATCATCGTCGCGCCGACGCTCGGTCCCACACTCGGTGGGTGGATCACCGACAACTACACGTGGAACTGGTGCTTCTTCATCAACATCCCGATCGGAATTCTGTCGACCTTCCTGGTGACGTCGTTCCTCAAGGATCCCGAGGGCGCACGCACCATCAAGCCGGTCGACTGGCTTGGCATCGGACTGTTGATCGTCGGCGTCGGCTCGCTGCAGTATGTGCTCGAGGAGGGGAACCGCAAAGACTGGTTTCAGGACAACCTCATTCTCCGCTTGTCGCTCATCTCCGCGGCCTGTCTGGTCACGATGGTGTGGTGGGAGCTGTCGGAGCGGAACAAGCATCCCGTCATCAACTTCCACGTGCTTCACAATCGCGACCTCTCGGCATCGATCTTCCTGTTCGTCGTGCTCGGGTTCGGATTGTACGGCGGCACCTTCCTCTTCCCGCTCTTCACGCAGGGAATCCTCGGCTTCACACCGACGGAGACGGGGCTCACGATGCTTCCCGGCGGTCTTGCGACCGCGGTGATGGCGGTGATGTGCGGCAAGCTGCTCAGCGGCAAAAGGCCGCTCGTCGATGCGCGCTATCTCATCATCGTCGGTGTGCTGGCCTTCAGCGCTTCGATGTGGATCCTCGGCCATCTTACCACGGCGGCCGGCGAAGGCGACGCGCGCATCGCGCTGATCGTGCGCGGTGCCGCGATGGGGCTGCTCTTCACTCCGATCAACAACGCGGCATTTGGATGCCTGAAACCGAGCGAAGCGCAACAGGCATCGGGGCTGATCAACCTGTCGCGACAGCTCGGAGGATCGTTTGGCATCGCGGTGCTGAGCACGTATCTCACGAGACACGTGCAATACCACCGCGCCGATCTCGCGACGAATTTCTTCGCCGGCAATCCAGCATTCGATCAGCGCTACGCGGGAACGGTCGCGAATCTCGTCGCGCACGGCAGCTCGATGCTACAGGCGCAGAAGACGGCGTACGCGCTACTCGATCTCACGCTGCAGAAGCAGGCTTCGATGCTCGCGTACAACGACTCGTGGCTGCTCATTCTACTGTGCTTCCTCTGCGTGGCTCCGGCGGTGCTCGTGCTTCGCAAGCCGACGGCGATGAGCGGCCCGGTCGACGCGCACTAGGGTCGCTGCTAACGCACGATCAGCAACTTCTCCATGCCGAGCAGGTAGTGTGGCTTCGCATCGGCGGTGTCGCTGAGGACGCAGGCCAGCAGATATCGTCCGGCTTTCAGATCGAGTGTGATCACGCTCGCCTGGCCCGGATCGAGCACCGCCGCGCCGGCGCCGATGTCTTCGAGCGGCGCGGGAAGGCTCTTCCCATCCCACTTATCGATGTCGGCCAGCGTCGCGCGGCCGACTACTCGGCCAACCGTGAGGTGATGCCTATGCGGACCGTCGTTCTGCACGCGCACGCGCTGCGGTGCCGCAACGAGCGGCAGGGAAACGTCGATGCGGTAGTCCGAGAGGTGAATCGTCGCACGAGCCGCAGGAAGCATCGTATCCGATGATGAGCTTCCCTTCACGACGATGAGCGGCCGGATCATTCCTTTGGAAACGTGGGCGTGGCCGTCGTCATCGGGGTACTCGCACACGAGCACATAGCGCCCTGGCTCGAGCGCCAGCGTCGCTTCGCTCGTCTTCCCCGGCAGCGCATTCTCGACTCCGCCCACCCAGTGAATTCCGGTCGTTCGGATCTTGCTCGCCACCAGCGTGCTCATGACTCGGCGAATCGACGAGGTGTCGTCGAGGCGCGCGAGCGCCACCTGATGCCCCGCCTTGCCGAGATTAGCGAGCATCACCGTGACGATCCCCGATTGCACGGAATCCGGCGCCGCGAAGGTGTATTCCCACGACGTGACGACGAGCTTCGCGCTTGCCGCGAGCGCGAACCGGATGGTCCGAGCTGAGCACTCCCGCGAGCAGCGCGGCCACTATGGTACTGGCGGCAATTCTGATCATGGTTCTCTCCAGCCGACGTTGGCGTGCCGGGCACCATTCCTGCCCCTAAACTACGCATTGTCCGGCCGCCGGCCAGCGACTCGCGCCGTGGCCAATCCTGACCGATCGGTTAGTGTTGGAGGCCACCCCTGCGGCGCTATGCTCTGCAGACGCGTCCGCCGGCCGCAACGATTGCAGGTCGACACAAACTGCCTACGGAGGATGCGTCATGCGGGTGCGGGTCGGCTGTGAATTCCAGTACGAGGCGCTTTCGACCGTTCCGGCCGTCATGCTGGTGCGCGCGCGCTCCGACGGCACGCATCGCACGGTCTATGAGTCGCGCTGGGTCGATCCCGCACTCTCCATCCGCGAGTACCACGACTCCTTCGGCAATACCTGTTGGCGACTGACCGTTCCGGAGGGGATCACCACTCTCCGCTACGACGCCGTCGTCGACGTGGACGACGAGCCGGATCCGACGCATCCCGGCACGCCCCTCACGCCGGTAGCGGAGCTTCCCGACGACGCGCTGCAGTTCACGCTGCCGAGCAGGTATGTGGAGTCGGACATCCTCTCGAATGATGCGTGGCGACTGTTCGGAAACACACCGTATAGCTGGGAGCGCGTGCAGGCGGTGTGCGACTGGATCCACACGAACATTCAGTACCAGGGCGGGAGCAGCTCCCCCGAGGTCACCGCGCTCACCGTCTATCAGCGGAAGGTCGGTGTTTGTCGCGACTTTGCGCTTCTCGCCGTCGCCTTCTGTCGCGCGCTCAACATCCCCGCGCGCTACACGTTCGGCTACCTCCCCGACATCGCCGTCGGCGTCGTCGAAGGCGCGATGGATTTTCACGCCTGGTTCGAGGCGTTCATCGGCGGACGCTGGTTCACCTTCGATGCACGCCACAACGTGCCTCGCATCGGCCGCGTAGTGATCGGCTACGGACGCGACGCCGCCGATGTCGCGATGACGACGTCGTACGGCGCGCTGCGCCTCGAGCGCATGACCGTCTGGGCCGATGAGGTTCATCCCGAGCTCGCAGACGATGGCTCAGTGCCTCCTCCCCCGGGTCTCAGCGTCTCGGGTGTGGAGAGCGCCGAGCAGTGATGGCAGATGCAGTACTGCAATCGCGTCCAAAAATCGCTCTGCCGCCGGACTGGAGCGAGGTCGCGCGCGTACGTCATCACGTGGAGCAGGAGTATCGCTACAGCTACTCCGGTCCCGTCACGGACATTCGGCAGCGACTGATCATGGTGCCGCCTTCCACGTACGGTGACCAGCAGCTCATTTCGCACGAGCTCTTCGTCGACGGCGCGGACAACGTCGCGACGCAGTGGGAGATCGACCGCTTCGGAAATTCCGCCTGTCGTGTGCGCGCGTCGCGCGTGGCCGAGTCGGTGCGCTTCGCCGTGGAGTTCGAGGTCGAGCGCACCGCGCCGCCTCAGGCGCAGCAGCTCCACGAAAAATCGACTGTCGACGTCTTCCTGGCGCCGACCGCGCTCACCGCGCCCGACGATCGCATCCGCGAGGCCGGCGCCGCGCTCCTCGTCGCGCTCCCGCACGCGCCGGTGCCCGAGGAGATCGTTCCGCTCGACTCCCACGGGCTGCGTCAGTGGATGCTCGCGATCCTCGCGGGCGAGTGGACGAGCAAGGCGATCAAGTATCAGCACGGGCAGACGGGTGTGCAGACTCCCGCGGCGATGGCGCTCCACCTCGGCGGCGGCGTCTGCCAGGACTACGCGCACATCGCGATCGCCGTACTGCGCAGCGTCGGCGTCCCGGCGCGCTATGTCTCCGGCCACGTGCTCGGAGAAGGCGCACCGCACGCGTGGTTCGAGGCGATCCTCCCCGATCCCGCCAATCCTTCGCGCCTGATCGCGATGGCGTACGATCCGACGCACAAGCGCTTCCCCGGCATGAGCTATATCACCGTCGCCGTGGGACGCGACTACGCCGATGTCGCGCCGACGTCGGGTTCGTACAGCGGAATCGCGGGGAGCAAGCTCGCGCCGAAGAAGGATGCGTGGGTCATCGATGCGCAGATGGTGGGCGAATGACCGCGACCGAGGCGGAGCGCATCGTTCCCGCTTACGATCCAGGCGTCTTCTGGGACGAGATGTTCGAGGCACCGGGATTGGTGCGCGCGCACTACACGACACTCGCGCGCCGCCTCGCCACGCTCAGCTCCGCCGACGTCGCGCGCCGGCAGCGCGCTGCCGAGCTCTCGTTCACGGTTCGCGGAATCACCTTCGCGGTGAATCAGGGCACCGAGGGCGTGGAGAAGATCATGCCTTTCGATCTCATCCCGCGAATCATCCAGGCGGACGAGTGGACGAAGATCGAGCGCGGGCTCGAGCAGCGGGTGCGCGCTCTCAATCTGTTCTTGCACGACATCTATCACGATCAGCGCATCCTGCGATCCCGAGTGATTCCGCCGGAGCTCGTGCTCGGAGCCCGCGGCTATCGTCGCGAGTTCCGCCAGGTCGACGTTCCGCTCGGCGTGTACACACACATAGTAGGCAGCGATCTCGTGCGCGATGGCTCCGGCGAGCTGATGGTGCTCGAGGACAACCTGCGCACGCCGTCGGGTGTGTCGTACGTGGTGGAGAATCGGCGCGTGCTCAAGCGCACGTGGCCGCAGCTCTTTCAGGACTACGATGTTCGCCCCGTCGAGGGTTATCCGCAGGATCTGCTCGACGTGCTGCGCTCCATAGCGCCGCCCACCGCCGACGATCCGGTGGTCGTGCTGCTCACGCCCGGCGCATTCAACTCGGCGTACTTCGAGCACGCGTTTCTCGCGAAGGCGATGGGCGTCGAGCTCGTGCAGGGCTCCGACCTCTTCGTCGACGATGCCAGCGTGTTCATGCGCACGACGGAGGGGCGGAAGCGCGTCGACGTGATCTATCGTCGCGTCGACGATGACTTTCTCGATCCACTCACCTTCCGCAACGACTCGCTGCTCGGCGTGCCGGGGCTCGTCGCCGCCTATCGGCTGGGTCGCGTGAGTCTCGCCAATGCGATCGGAACCGGCGTCGCGGATGACAAGGCGATCTACGCGTTCGTTCCCGAGATCATCAAGTACTATCTCGGCGAAGAGCCGGTGATCGCGAACGTGCCGACCTTTCTGCCGACGCGGCCGAAGGAGCTCGCGTACATACTCGCGAACATCGATAAGCTCGTGGTCAAGTCGGTGAACGAGAGCGGCGGATATGGCATGCTCATCGGGCCGCACGCGTCGCAGGCTGATCGCGATCTGTACGCCGAGCGCGTGAAGGCGGATCCACGCAGCTTCATCGCGCAACCGACGCTCGCGCTCTCGCGCTCGCCGTGCTGGGACAACGATCATCTCGAGGGCAGGCACATCGATCTTCGCCCCTTCCTGTTGTTCGGGCGCGAGGTGAAGGTGCAGCCGGGCGGGCTCACGCGCGTGGCGCTCCGAAATGGCTCGCTGGTGGTAAACTCCTCGCAGGGCGGCGGCGGTAAGGATACCTGGGTACTGGCAGGGGGAGGGAGCTGAGATGGCGATGCTCTGTCGTGTGGCCGAGGATGTGTTCTGGATGAGCCGGTACGTCGAGCGGGCCGGAGCCGTGGGGCGCTTGCTCGAGGTGACGGGACATCTGGAGCTCGACGAAGGAGATGCGATCTCGCGACGCGAGCTGTGGCAGCGACTCGTGCAGCCGCGAGCCGGCGACGGCGCACTCCCGGAGAGCCTCACGCCGGCGTCGGGCGGGCTAGAGCCGCTCGCGGTGCGCAACTGGCTCGCGCGCGACCTGCGAAATCCGCGCTCGCTCGTCTCGTGCGTGCAGCGGGGACGCACGGCGGCGCGTCGCGTGCGCGAGAGTATCTCGAGTGAGATGTGGGAGGCGATCAACTCGCTGCACCTCTGGCTTGCGGCGGGCGGCGCGGATGCGGCGATGGAGGAGGATTCGCATCCCTTCTATCGCCGGGTTCTCATCGAGACGCAGTACATCCAGGGGCTGGCCGATGCCACGCTGTCGCACGACGACCCGTGGTACTTCACCTGCCTCGGAAAATATCTCGAGCGCGCGGACAACGTCGCGCACATGATCACGCTGCAGGCGCATCTGCTCCACGAGCGGAACGACGACGATCAGGTGCGATGGCTCGCGGTGCTGCGCTCGTGCGGTGCTGCGGAGGCGTATGCGCGCTACTACTCGCTGCGCGTCGACCCCGCGCGTGTGGTGGAGTTCATGCTGCTCAATTCCTCGTTCCCGCAAACGGTGCGCTTCAGTCTTCGTCATGCGTGGCATGCGTTGCAGCAGCTGAGCGGATCGCAGCGCGTCGAAGCTGGGCGTGAGGGCGTCACGATCGCCACTCGCTCGCTGGGCTTGCTGAGTGCGCAGCTCGAGCACGCGGCGGTCGACGAGATTCTCGAGAGCGGATTGCAGAGCTACCTCGCGACGCTGCAGAAGAACATTGCCCGCGTCTGCGATCAGGTGACGCGCGTGTATCTGCGAGACGAGCCGCAGCCGGGCCGCGTGGTCGCGGTGGCACGCGCGGCGATGCTGATGGCCGAGCAGCAGCAGCAACAGCAGCAGGCGGAGCAGTAGTGAAAGTCAAGCTCGAGCACGTCACGCGACTCGACTACAGCACCGATGTCGTCGAAGGCGTGATGGACGTGCGACTCGGACCGCTCTCCGATGCGGACCAGCGCTGGGATGTGTTCACGATCACCGCGAGCCCGAACGGCTCGGTGCGCCGCTACACCGACGGCTTCGGCAATCGTGCACATCTCATCACCGTGGCGAAGCCGCATCGGATGCTCGAGGTCGTCACCCGCTGCGATGTCGTGACCTCGCTCGAGGATCCGTTCTCTTCGCCAATGCAGCGTCCGCGCCCGCTTACGCCGTCGGAGCTCGCTGACTATCTGCAGCCGTCGGCGCTCGTGCCGGTGAGCCCGGAGCTCGCGCCGCTGGCCGAGCCTTTTCGCCCGACGTCGCCGGACGGATCGTTCGAGGCGGTGCGGCAGCTGTCGAAGTTCATTCACGACGAGTTCAAGTACACGAAGAACGTGACCACCGTGGCGACGACCGTGCACGACGTCCTTCGGCAGCGGAGCGGCGTGTGTCAGGACTTCGCGCATCTGCTCATCGGACTCTGTCGCTCGATCGGCATTCCCGCGCGCTACGTGAGCGGCTACACGGTGTCGGGGCTCGCGGCCGCAAATGCGCCCATGCCCGAAACCGAGGCGTCGCACGCGTGGGCGGAGGCGTACACGCCGATTCACGGGTGGCGCGGCTTCGATCCCACGAACGATCTCGTCGCGAGCACCGCTCACATCAAGATGGCGATCGGCCGCGACTACGCCGATGTTCCGCCTACGCGCGGCACCTTTCGCGGGCAGGCGGACGAGCGACTCACCGTCTCCGTGGAGACGCGCCAGGTCGAGTAGCCGCATAACCCGCGTCTCGCAGTGCGCGCGGCCCGCGTCTAGCTTTCCCGATCATGATGATCATTCGCTCAGCCGCCGCGGCGCTCGTCGCGGCCGCATCCGTCGCGCTGCCGATTCGCTCGCGCGACCACGCGCCGGTGCCGGCGCGCCGTTCCTTCTCGGAGCCCGACTACTCGCCCGGCCGCCGCGAAATCGCCTTCGTTTCCGGCGGCGACATCTGGACCGTCCCCGCTGCCGGCGGCGAGGCGCATCTCCTCGTCAGTGATGCGTCGAACGATCGTCGCCCGTTGTACTCGCCCGATGGCTCCCAGCTCGCCTTCATGTCGTCCCGCAACGGCGGGTCGAATATCTATGTGCTTGCGCTCGCAACCGGCACGCTGCGCCGCATTACCTTCGCCGACGGCGTCGACCAGCTCGACTCGTGGTCGCGCGACGGAAAGTGGATCCTCTTCACGACGACCGCGAGCGACATCGCGGGGATGAGCGACATCGCGCGCGTGAGTGCGAGCGGCGGCACGCCCGTGCCGATCGCCGCCGACAGATATGCCGCGGATTTCTGGGCCGCCGCGGGTCCCGACGAGTCGACCATCGCGATCACCGCCCGCGGCATCACCGCCTCTCAGTGGTGGCGGCTAGGCCATAGCCACATCGACGAGAGCGAGATCTGGCTCGTGCACGGCGTCGCACCGGGCGCGCGCACGACGCCCAAATACGAGCAGATGACGGGGCCCGGCGCGAAGAGCCAGTGGCCGATGTGGTCCGCTGACGGGAAGACGCTCTACTTCGTGAGCGACCGGAGCGGCGCGCCGAATCTGTACTCGCGCCTCGCGAGCGGCGGCGCCGAGAAGCAGCTGACGAAGTTCACCGAAGGCCGGCTGCTCTGGCCTTCGATCGCCTACGATGGCAAGGGAATCGTCTTCGAGCGCGATTTCGGCATCTGGAGCTACGATGTAGCGTCGGGCGCGGCGAAGCCGGTCGCGATCGAGCTTCGAGGGTCGGCCTCTGGCGCGGTCGTCGAGCATCGCACGCTCTCGAACGGCTTGCAGGAGCTCGCGCTGTCGCCGGACGGCAAGAAGGTCGCATTCGTGGTGCGCGGAAAGATCTTCGCCGCCTCGAGCAAGGATGGCGGCACGGGCCTTCGCGTCTCGGCGGCCGGCCTCGTGCAGCAGCAGCCGGCGTGGGCACCCGACAGCCGCCGACTCGCCTTCAGCGACGATCGCGAGGGACAGTTCCATCTCTACCTCTACGACTTCGTCACGCACGAGGAGCACCGCCTTACCGCCGGCATCGAGAACGACGTCACCCCCGTGTGGTCTCCCGATGGCAAGTCGCTCGCGTTCGTTCGGGGCGGCAGCGAGCTGCACGTGCTTTCCCTCGCTCCATCATCCAAGGGCGCGCCGGCTGCGCAAGCCGATCGCATCGTCGCGCACGCGCGCCTCGATCGCGCCCCGCTCATGAGCGAGCGATCGATCGTGTGGTCGCCCGACAGCAGGTGGATCGCCTACGCGACGAACCAGGGGAGCAAGCTGTTCGCGAATGCCCAGCTCGTGAGCGTATCAGGCGGTGAGTCGCGTCCCGTCAGCTTCCTTTCGAATACGAACGGCGACGCGCTCGGCTGGAGTCCCGACGGCACTTTCCTGCTGCTCGTCACGGGGCAGCGCACGGAGTCGGGGCAGCTCGCGCGCGTGGATCTCATTCCGCGCACGCCGCGCTTTCGCGAGGATCAGTTTCGCGATCTCTTCAGCATCGAGAACCCATCGTCCGCCCCTCCGCCGCGCACGCAGCCGTCGCCGGGCAAGGAACGCACGCCCGCACCACGCGACACGGCCGCCACGCACGACAGCGCGGCATCGCCTGCTACCGACAGCAGCACGCGCGCATCCGACTCGACCCACCGCGACGCCGTGAGCCACACGCCCGTCGTCTTCGAGGGGCTTCGCTCGCGACTCTCCTTCCTCCCCATCGGCCTCGATGTCGTCGGCGAGGAGATCGCTCCCGATGGAAAATCCGTCGTCGTCACGGCCGTCGCGGCAGGACAGGCGAATCTCTATCTCTTTCCACTCGACGAGCTCTCAAAGGAAGATCCCGTCGCGAAACAGCTGACGTCGACGCCGGGCCCGAAAAGCAGCGTGCAGTGGTCGCCCGATGGAAAGGAGGTCTACTATATCGAGAGTGGACGCATCGCCGCCATCGACGTCGCGAGCCGCAGCGTCCGCCCGGTGTCGGTGAGCGCCGAGATGGACATCGACTTTACGGCCGACCGCGGCGAGTTGTTCACGCTCATCTGGCGTGAGCTGCGCGACAACTTCTTCGACGAAAAGATGAATGGCGTCGACTGGAATGCGCTGCGCGAGCAGTACGCGCCGCTCGCCCAGGGTGCGCAAACGCCCGACGAGCTCGCGCGACTCATGAACGAGATGGTTGGTGAGCTCAACGCTTCGCACTCCGGCGTTCGCGGCCCCTCGAGCGGCGCTCCCTTCACGGGCAGACTCGGCATTCGCCTGGATGCGGGCGAATACGAGAGGAGCGGGAAGCTCCGAATCTCGGAGATCATCCCGCTCGGCCCCGTCGCTCTCGCCGGGAAGATCGCGTCAGGCGACTACATCGTCGCGATTGATGGCGTCCAGGTCGGCGCGCGCACGAACATCGATGAGCTGCTCGATTACAGGATCGGCAAGCAGACGACGCTCAGCGTCATCTCGGGGGCGGACACGAAGCCGCGGATCGTGACGGTGCTCCCGGTGAGCACGAATACCGAAAAGGGGCTGCTCTATCGCGCCTGGGTCGAACAGTCGCGAGCCTACGTCGCCCGCGCGAGCGGTGGGCGGCTCGGCTACGTCCACATGCCCGACATGAGCGAGGAGTCGCTGCAGCGTCTCTACGCCGATCTCGATGCACAGAATCAGGCTAACGATGGCGTCGTGATCGACATTCGGAACAACAATGGAGGCTTCGTCAACGCGTACGCGCTCGACGTGCTCACGCGCGCGCCGTATCTCACGATGCAGATCCGCGGCTTCGCCACCGCCCCCGCGCGCACGCTGCTCGGCCAGCGATCGCTCGAGCTGCCCACCGTTCTCGTCACGAACATGCATTCGCTCAGCGATGCCGAGGATTTCTCGGAAGGCTACCATGCGATGAAGCTCGGGAAGATCGTCGGCGAGCCCACGGCCGGGTGGATCATCTACACGTCGAACGATGTGCTCTTCGACGGATCATCAGTGCGCATCCCGTTCATTCGCATTCGCGCTGCTGATGGATCAGACATGGAGCTGCACCCTCGGCCCGTCGATGTCGCGATCACACGCGCGATGGGCGAGAGCTACGGTTCGCACGACACGCAGCTCGACGCCGCCGTGAAAACGCTGCTCGGGCAGATCGGTACGGCGCGTAAAGCCGGCGCCACACATTAGCGTCGAGCCGGCGGGCGAGGTGGGGATCGCACGCCGCACGACCGGCGTCGCCCGCCATCTCTTCGTCCTGAACCAGGGGACGCTGCAGATCGGTCGCGGCGTGCGAACCGCGTTCGCGCTGCTCGTCCCGGTGGTCGCCGCCGATCTTCTCGTGCAGCCGTTCTTCGCCTGGGCCGCACTCGGCGGATGGCTGGGCTCTCTTGCGGACAAGGGCGGTGCATATCGCACGCGTGCGATGACGATGGGAGCGCTCGCGATCGTCGGATCGTTGTGCGCGCTCGCCGGCACCGATGCCGCGAGCTCCGCGAGCACTGCGGTGGTATCGATGCTCGTCGTGGGCATCCTCGGCGGGCTCGGTCGCGTGTACGGCGATGAGGGTGCGACCGTCGGGTTGTTCATCGCCGTGATCTACGCGGTCGCTGCCGGATCGCCGTCTCCCGCAGCGCACGCGGAGTTTCTTCGCGGTGGGATGTTCGCGGGCGGCGTCGTGTGGGCGATGGTGCTCTCGCTCCTTCTCTGGCCGCTGCACCCCTTTCGCCGGGCACGTCGCGCCGTCGCGGCGAGCTACCGGACGCTCGCGGAATTCTCGCGCGCACTCGAAGTCGTCGCCCGCGCAATCGGCGACGCGAGTGCAGCCCCCGCACGCGCGCGCGCGAGCGCGCTGCACGGCGATGTCCGAAGCGCGCTCGAGAATGCGCGCATCGTCCTCGCCGACGCACGCCGTCCGAAGCAAGGGAGAAGCCCGCGCGGGGAGCAGCTTCTCGTGCTGACTGAGGGCGCCGAGCAGCTGTTTGGAACGATGGTCGCGATCGATGCGGAGCTCGATGCCGTGCACGAGAGCGGGTCGACGGCGAGCGAGGAGTCGTTCGCGAAGGCGTTCGGGTGTCTCGCGAAGACATTTGATCTGCTCGACACGGCCATCGATGACAGTCTCGACGCGCGACGTCGCGCGCCTGTGGAGCCCCCGGCCCTCGGCGATCTCACCGTGCGCACCGATTCGCCCAATGTGCATCTCCGCGCCGCGGCGACACTGCTCTCGCGGCTCTCGAACGATGTGGACGTGCTCGTCGACACCGCCGCACGTATCGACTCGCGCGCATCGAGCGTGGTCCCCACCACCGCCGAGCATCGCGCCGCGCTTCCGCCCATCGCGCGCGACCACCTCGCGTGGCTCGCCCCATTGCGAGAGGCCTTCACGCCGCGCTCGCTCCCCGCTCGCCACGCCTTTCGCATGGGTATCGCAGCGGCGGCAGCGGTGTGGCTTTCCTTCGCGCTCGATATCACGCGCGGATACTGGGCGACGATCACGACGCTGATCGTACTCCAGCCCTACTCCGGCGCAACGATGCGGAAGTCGCTGCAGCGCGTCGCTGGCAGCGTCGTCGGGGGGATCATCGCGGCGGGGCTCGCCGTCGTCGCGCGCACGAAGCTCGCGATTGCGGGGGTGATGGTTCCGTTCACGATCGCGTCCGTTGCGGTGCTCCCGCTCAACTATGGCGTGTTCGTGCTGCTGCTCACACCCGTCTTCGTGCTCCTCGCCGAGCCGCATCCCGGCGATTGGGGAATCGCCGGTCTTCGCGTCGTAAACACGTTGCTCGGCGGCGCGATCGCGCTCGCAGCGTCCCAGCTCCTGTGGCCGTCACACGAGATCGCAACGTACGCGAGCCAGCTCGCCACGCTCGTGCGGGAGCTTCGCGCGCAGCTCGTGCTCGTCACCGGCGCGAACGATTCGCCGTCCTTCGACTGGCGCGCGCGGGCGAACGAGGTGCGGCGTCCATTCGGCATCGCCGTGACGAACGCGGAGGCGACGATACAGCGGCTCATCACCGAGGATGCGCCGAAACCGCATCGCGTGGAATCGGCGATGAGCGTCCTCGCGTACGGGCGCCGTATGGCATCGACGATGTCCGCGATGGCCGAGTCGCGAGCGAGTGGTGACGGGGCGCCGCCGGCGGAAAGCGTCGAGCCACTGCTCGAGAAGCTCGACGCGCTGATCAGTGCACTCGATCACTCCTCGCCTGCTGCGCTCGAGGAGTCCGGAGCGGGCGCTCTCGGAGTGTCGCGAGAGCTGGCGAATGCGGGAGAGCAGGGCGCAGCCACCCACACCCTCGCGACGCAGACGATACAGAGCGCACAGCTCGAGCGAATCGGCGCTCAGCTCGCCGTCATGCGGCGCGCAGTTGCGAGGTACGTCACGGCCTAGCAGACCCACATCGCGGCTCACTAGCTTCTTTTTCGACCCTGGGTCGCTCCGCCAATACACATCTCGACCGGGCATCGAGTGAACGCTCTCCGCTGGTGATCTCCCGTCCCACCCTCCGCATCGCCGCGACCGTCGGCCCTGCGCTCGTGTCGCTGGCCATCGGCGTCTTCGCCCTGGTCGGCGTCACGCGACTCGCCGCAGCGCGCGATGCGGTCACGCTCTCGCGCGACATTGGCGAATCCCTCCAGAACGTGCTCGCGCGTCTCACCGATGCGGAGACGTCGCAGCGCGGCTATCTCCTCACCGGCTCGCGGATCTATCTCGCACCGGGCGAAGGCGCCGCCTCCGACGTGCACCACTCGCTCGCGTCGGCGCGCCGACTCATCTCGGATTCCACCGAGCGGGCCCGCCTCGACACGCTTTCGATCGTGATCGCTGAAAAGCTTTCCGACCTCGAGTCCGCGAAGCGCGCCTACGAAGGGCGGGGTGGTCTGAGCGCCGCTGCCGAGGAGGTTCGTTCCGATCGCGGACAGTTTCTGATGCTCAAGGCTCGAGTGCTCATTCGGAACATCGTGAGTGAAGAGCGGAGCCGGCTCGCGAATCGCGAGGAGCACGAGCGCTCGCTCAGAAAGCTCACGACGGCGCTCGTCTTCGCTGCCATACTTCTCGCGGGGCTGTTGTCGCTGCTCGTGAACGCGCTGCTCAGTCGCGCGTTGACGACGAGCGAAGTCGCCGACCGCCGGCGACAGCAGGCGCTCGACGATCTCGAGGTGGCGAATCGCGAGTTGAGCGACCAGGCAACCGAGATGGAATCGCAGGCGATCGAGCTCGAGCATGCGAACGAAGAGCTGCGCGGCCTGACTGATGATCTCGAGCGGCAGACGCATACCGCGGAGCATGCGACCGAGGATGCGCTGGCCGAGCACAATCGGCTCGTCACCGTGGTCGAGCAGTCGCCGCTCGCGATCTCGATCGTCGAAGCGCCGTCGGGGCGCCGCATCCTCGCGAACAGCGCCGCCGAGAAGCTGTTCGGCATTCCAATAACGCAGTCGCTCACGAATACGACGGCGAAGGTCAGGGGCTTTCACACCGACGGCACGCCGCTCGAACAGGGCGACTGGCCGCTGGTTCGCGCGATCCACGGTGGACAGGTCGTCATCGATGAGATCATCGAGATCGAGCGGCCGAGCGGAGAGCGTCGCCGCATCTGCATCAACAGCGCGCCGGTACGGGATGCGAATGGGAACGTGAGGGCCGGCGTCGCGATCTTCTGGGATGTGACGGAGCAGCACAAGGCGGAGCAGGAGCTGCTCGCTGCGCGCCTCGAGGCGGAGGCGGCAAGCCGCGCGAAGAGCGAGTTCCTTGCGGTGATGTCGCACGAGCTGCGCACGCCGCTGTCGGCGATCATCGGCTATGAGGAGCTGCTCTTCGATGGCATCACCGGGCCGGTGAACGAGAACCAGCGCACGCAGCTCGGGCGCATCAAGGCGAGCGCGACACACCTGCTGAGCCTCATCGACGAGGTGCTCACACTCTCGCGCGTGGAGGCGGGGCGCGAGGTTACGCGCCTCGAGCGCATCTCCGTCTTCGCGGCGATGCAGGAAGCTTCCGCGTTCGCGCTCCCGCTCGCGTCGGAGAAGGGGATCGTGCTCGATGTCGTGCGAGTGCCAAAAGACGTCGAGGTGTGGGCGGACGAGATGAAGCTGCGGCAGATCCTGCTCAATCTGTTGACGAACGCCATCAAATTCACGGACGCGGGCTCGGTAACGCTCCAGAGTCGCAGCCACGGCGACAGCGTCGAGATCATCGTGCGCGACACGGGCATCGGGATCGCGCCGGCCGATCACGACCGCGTGTTCGATATTTTCTGGCAGGTGGAGCAGAAGTCGACGCGACGGGTCGGCGGCACGGGGCTCGGTCTGAGTGTGTCGCGCCGTCTCGCTCGTCTGATGAATGGAGAGCTCACCGTGGCGTCGTCGCTCGATGAGGGGAGTACTTTCACCCTGCGGCTCCCATCACCCCGCAATTCGTGAGGACTTTCTAATTGAGATGAACGCCTTATTCGTGACGAAACGCGCCGCGTTCGGTATGTAATCTGCTGGCTAGGATAGAGATCATACGCGAGTTTATCCTGAATTCAAGAGATTCTCACGCGTGGTGATGACGGCTGGTCCCCATGCAGGAGCCGTAATGGAAAGTCTGCCACATGTGCTTGCCGAGCCGCACCCCTCACGCCTCTTCGTCATCGATGATGAGCCGAGCATTCGCGCCGCGATCAGACGTTTCCTGACGCGCCGTGGCTGGGAAGTGGAAGAGGCCGAGGATGGCCTGGAGGCAATGGAGGTGCTAGTGCACTCCGCCCCCGGGTACTACGATGTCGTGATGTGCGATCTGCGCATGCCGAACTGCTCCGGAGTCGAGCTGCATCGCGCACTGCTTGACAGTCGCCCGGACCTCGTCCAGCGGCTCGTGTTCTCCACCGGCGACGTCGCCTCTTCAGACGCATCCACCTTCCTCGCCGGCTCCGGACGCCCAGTGATCGAGAAGCCTTTCGAGCTCGCGCGCCTCGAGGAAATGATCGACCACATTCGCTCCGAGGCGCCGACGGTCGAAGCTGTATAGGCGCCAATACCAAGGCGCCGCAGCCCTATCTTTGTTATTCAAAGTACTTGCGATTCTCCGCCTTTCGTCGCATGATCCATCCCATGTCCACATCCACGCTCCACACCCGCGCTCTCGATGACCTCCGCTACATCCGGGAGACCATGGAGAGCGCATCGGCATTCACGGGTGTCTCCGGGTGGGGGCAGATCGCGACCGGAGTGGTCGCTCTCGCCGCGGCGTTCGCTAGCCGCGAGCTGAAGCCGGGTCCCTACTGGCTCGGCGAGTGGCTCGCCGCTGCGGCACTCGCAGTTGTGATCGGGGTCACATCCAGCGTTTGGAAGGGGCGACGCGCGCGCGAGCCGTTCATCTTCGCGCCGCTCAGAAAGTTCGCGCTCGGCTTTGCGCCGCCGATCGCCGTCGGCGTGGTACTGACCTTTTATTTGGCACGGCTCGGCCTCTACGATCTCCTCCCCGCATGCTGGCTCCTCCTCTACGGCGCCGGCGTCATGACGGGCGGCATGTTCTCCGTTCGCTCCGTTCCCGTCATGGGCATTTGCTTCATGGTCCTCGGCTGCCTCGCCGTGCTCGCGCCCGTTACCTGGACGGCGGGGCTCCTCGCTGCGGGCTTTGGCGCGCTGCCGATCGTCTTTGGCGCGCTCATCGCATGGCGCTACGGTGGCTAGGTCGAGCGCCGCGGCGCGCCGCCGCACCGATGCGCCGGTCACTCGCCCGGTCGACGGTAGCGCGGTGAACGATGCCGCCCGGGGATCGCGCGAGCTTGATGAGCTCATTCACCATCGCCTGCGGCTCGGCATGGTGAGCGCGCTCGCGGCCAATGATGCGCTCTCCTTCAGTGAGCTCAAGGCGCTGCTCAAGACCACGGACGGCAATCTGAGCGTGCACGCGCGCAAGCTCGAGGACGCGAGCTACGTCACGGTCACGAAGACCTTCGAGGGGCGGAGGCCGCTTACCACCTATCGCCTCGCTCCTGCTGGCCGCCGGGCGCTGCAGCGGTACCTGTCGCACATGGAATCCATAATTCAGGTGACCCGCGACACGCTGGAGCGTTGATAGTGTACACCGTCCGCGTCCCCGCCGGCCGCGCTCATTCCGCTCACTGACATCATGTCACCACGACTCTACGCTGACCCGCAGCAGCCGCTGCACGTTGCGATCATCATGGATGGGAATGGCCGGTGGGCAACGCAACGCGCGATGCCGCGCGTCGCGGGTCACCGCGTTGGCGTCGAGGTGGTGAGGAAGGTCGTCGAGCACGCGCCGTCGCGCGGCATCGATACCCTCACCCTCTACGCCTTCAGCAGCGACAACTGGCGCCGTCCCGCCGCCGAAGTCGCGACGCTGATGCGCCTCTTTCGCTCGCGCCTCGTGAGCGAGGTGCCGCGGCTGCTCGACAATGGTGTGCGACTCACCGCGATCGGGCGCCGGGACCGGCTCCCGCTCGCGCTCGCCGATGCGCTCGGCGAGGCCGAAGAGAGAACGGCGCACGGCACCACGCTGCACATGCGCCTCGCCATCGACTACTCCGCTCGCGACGAGATTCTACGCGCGGCGCAGCGAGTGCGTGCCGCCGGCGACGAGATCACCCGCGAGGATTTCGGTCGCGCACTCGGCGGCGAGCACGATTCGCGTCCGGCTCGCGATGTCGATCTCGTCATCCGCACCGGCGGCGAGCGGCGCTTGAGCGACTTCCTGCTCTGGGAGTGCGCGTACGCCGAGCTGTATTTCACCGACGTGATGTGGCCGGAGTTCGGTCCCAAGGATCTCGACGCAGCCGTCGAGTATTTTCAGAAGCGCGATCGCCGCTTCGGCGCGCTGAGCGCTGCGGGGTAGACGCTGCACTCCGAGAAGCCGAGCAGGACGGCACAGCGCGTGGCGGAGCGACGGGCGGCGCATCAGCTGCTCGACAAGCCGCTCGTCTTCGATGATCCGCTGGCGGTGCGCATCATCGGCCGGCGCGCCGAGGCGAACCTTCCCGAGCAGCCGAAGCACTTCGTCGCCGCACGCTTCCGCGCGTTCATCGTTGCGCGAAGCCGCTTCGCCGAGGATGAGCTGGCGGACGCGGTCGCGCGCGGAGTGAAGCAGTACGTGGTGCTCGGGGCGGGGCTCGACACCTTTGCGTATCGAAATCCGTATTCCGATCTGCGAGTGTTCGAGGTGGATCATCCGGCAACGCAGGCGTGGAAGCGCCGGCGGCTCACGGAGGTCGGGATCACGTTGCCATCCTCGATGACTTTTGCGCCGGTCGACTTCGAGCGCGAAACCTTCGACGATGGGCTGCGAGCCGCTGGCCTCGACGAAAACGTTCCGACGTTCTTCTCCTGGCTCGGTGTCACGATGTATCTGGAGACGAGCGTGGTGCTCGGCACGCTCCGCGCGATCTACGAGATGAATTCGGCGAACGGTGTCGTCTTCGACTACGCCGTTCCGCGTGAGACGCTGGGCTTCGTTGGCCGCTTCGCGCTGGACAGACTGAGCCAAAAGGTGAAGAAGGCGGGTGAACCCTTCGTCGGCTTCTTCGCGCCGGGCGCGCTGGTCGCATCGCTGAAGGACATCGGCTACACGCACGTCGAGGACGTTGGCAGCCGCGAGCTCGATACCCGCTACTTCGCCAGCCGCGCCGACTCGCTGCATCCGCGCGGGCAAGTGGGGCGGCTAATGAGCGCGCGAGGGTAGGGAACAGGGCAGGCAAGAGCAAACGAAAATCGACAAATAACGGATGAGACGGGACAACCAACGGAAACACATTTGAAATTGTCCGCTTCTCGTCCGTGCAGTCATCCGTTCAAGTCGTTTTTCCAAAGCAGTATATCTTCAGTTCCTGCCCACCGTTCTCGAGCGCATCGGCGCCGTCGCTGGTAGATTCCGCGAATGACCGACGCAAAGAAGATCCATCCCCCGGAAACACTCGAAGGCTGGTACGCGCTGCACCAGCTGTTCGCGCATCCCGTTGGGCTCACGCCCAACGAGAAGGAGCAGCGCGACACTGCGGCGCTGCTGAACAAGCTCGCCAAGCCCGACGGCGGTGGCTGGAGCGCCGTTGCGCGCGTCATCGGATCGGTGTCCGACACGATGATGGTGCACTTTCGGCCGACGCTCGATGCGATCGGCGAGGTGCAGCGTGAGCTCAACGCGAATCCCTATCTTCAGCGCCTCGTCACCACCTACACCTTCCTCAGCATCACCGAGGCGGGGCTCTACCACATCACGGCCGAGCTCGCGCGCGATGCCGTCGCGCGTGGCGGCAGCGTGGGCGACGAGGAGTACGTGAAGGCGGTGAAGGCTCGCGTCGATGCCGAGCGGGGTGCTCCGATGGTCGCACGCCGGCTCGAGCCGCCGTTTCCCGCCGAGATGCCGTACGTCTCGTTTTATCCGATGTCGAAGAAGCGTGAGGCCGGACAGAACTGGTATGCGCTCACCCTCGACGAACGGAGCCGCATGATGTACGAGCATGGCACCACCGGTCGCAAATACCACGGCAGGGTACAGCAGATCATCACCGGCGCGATCGGCTTCGACGCCTGGGAGTGGGGAGTGACGCTCTTCGCGAAGGATCCGCTCGACTTCAAGAAGCTCGTCACGGAGATGCGCTTCGACGAGGCATCCGCGCGCTACGTCGACTTCGGCGAGTTCTGGGTGGGGAAGGTGATGCCGCCCGAGGAATGGGTCCGCCCGTAGCTCGGAGCGTTGGTTTCGAGCGAAGCGAGCAGTCGTCGAGCTCAGTCATTCACACCGCAGATGAGGCAGGAAGATGTCGGGCAAGTCCGGAACAGGAATCGTGAAGCTTCGCTGGCTCGGTCACGCGGCGTTCGAAGTCGAGTCGAGTGGCGGGACGAAGCTCCTCGTCGATCCGTTCATCACCGACAACCCGGTGACCCCGGAGCCGCTCAAGAGGCTAGATCGATACAAGGATGCTGACAAGCCGCACGCGATCCTCGTCTCGCACTCGCACGGCGATCACTCGGCCAACGCGAAGGAGATCGCGAAGCTGAGCGACGCGCCCGTCATCGGGATGGTGGAGTACGTCGCATCGCTCGAGCTCTCGCCCGAGCAGTCGAAGGGCGGGAACATCGGCGGCGAAATTCGGGTGCGCGACCTGAGCGTGCACATCGTGCCGGCCACGCACTCCAGCGAGAGCGGCTCACCGATCGGCTTCGTGATCGAGTTCGCCGATGGCCGCACGCTCTATCACACCGGCGACACGTGGATCATGAGCGACATGGCGTTGATCGAGGAAGTGCATCATCCCGACATCGTGCTCACCTGTGCCGGCGGAGGTCCGTACACGCAGAATCCGAATGTTGCGGCGCTGTCGATGAAGAAATTCTTCAAGCCGAGCGTGATCGTGCCGATGCACTACGCGACGTTCCCGGTGCTCGCGTCGGAGGCCGATGTGCGTGCGGCGTTCGCGGGCGATTCGCGAGCCGTGATCATGAAGCCGGGAGAGACGAAGACGGTGTAGCCGCTTCGGAGCGAGTGACTTCCGCGCGAGGTCTCCTGCGTGTACGTTCGACCCGGTTTTGGGATCGGCCCTCGCCCCGTTTCCGGAGAGATTCGTGCAAGAGCACAACATCTTCGCCATCCTCGTCGCGGCGGTCATCGCCTTCATGCTTGGCGGGCTCTGGTACTCGCCCCTGCTCTTCGCCAAACAGTGGATTGCGGCGCATGGATTCACCGATGGACAAGTTGCGGCGCTGAAGACGGGCGCGCCAAAGGCGTACGGCATCTCGTTCGTCGCCATGATCGTCATGGCGTCGGTGTTGTCGATCGTCCTCAACCACCTGGGCGCGCATGACTGGAGGAGCGGTGCGCTTTGGGCCGCACATATCTGGCTCGGCTTCGCGGCGACGATCGGGCTGATGGCCAACCTCTACAGCGGAAAGAAGTTCGCCGTCTTTCTGATCGACACCGGCTATCAGCTCCTCTATCTCGTCGTCATGGGCGCGATCCTCGGCTCGTGGCACTGAGGACCTGTGCGGAACGCGGGGGTGCGACCCGCTGTACAATTAAGGATGACTCGAGTCTCCAGATTATCTCGCGCCGCGGTCGCGTGCGCTTCGCTCGTCGTGGTCGCGACTGCCGCGGTGAGCTCTGTATCCAGGGCCCGCGAGGCGACGGCGCCCGTGAAGAAGCCGGGACACATCTTCATTCTCATTCTCGAGAACGAATCGTTCGCGCACACCTTCGCGAAGAATTCGCTCGCGCCGTATCTCGCGCACACGCTCACGGCTCAGGGCGCGTTGCTCCGCAACTATTATGGCATCGGCCACAATTCTCTCGACAACTACATCGCGCTGGTGAGCGGGCAGGCTCCCAACCTCGCGACGATGCGCGACTGCACGCGGTATACCGACTTCGTGATGGAGCAGTCGAAGCTCGATGCGAACGGGCAGGCGGTGGGGAGCGGCTGCGTCTTTCCGTTGAGCGTGCCGATGCTCGGCGACCAGCTGGAGAAGGCAGGGAAGAGCTGGCGCGGCTACATGCAGGATCTCGGGAATGTGAAGTCGAGGGAAGTGGAGGAGTGTGGCCATCCGGTGATCGGTGAGCGCGACCCCACGCTCAGTCGACTCGACGACGACCAGTACGCGACCAAGCACAACCCCTTTTACTATTTCCATTCGGTCATCGATGACAAGGATCGGTGCGTGCAGCACGTCGTGAATCTGCGCCATCTCTCCGACGACCTGAAGTCGGTGAGCACCACGCCGAACTATTCGTTCATCACGCCGAATCTCTGCGACGATGGCCACGATGTGCCGTGCGTCGACAAGTCGACCGGTGGGCTCGTGCAGGCTGATGGCTTTTTGCGAAAGTGGGTGCCGAAGATTCTCGACTCGCCCGCCTTCAAGGCGGACGGTGTGTTGATCATCACCTTCGACGAGGCGAGTGGGCCTCCGGGGATGGACTCGTC
This sequence comes from Gemmatimonadaceae bacterium, assembly GCA_013697785.1. Lineage (GTDB taxonomy): Bacteria > Gemmatimonadota > Gemmatimonadetes > Gemmatimonadales > Gemmatimonadaceae > FEN-1250. The sequence goes on along the minus strand of JACCWE010000109.1, from coordinate 46,595 downwards.
GGCGTGCTGCGGCGAGAAGGGACTTCCGGGCTCACCGAAGCCGCCAGGAGGGAATGGGCCGGGCGGTGGGATTACGGGCGCCGTGATTCTCTCGCCGTTCGTGAAGCCCGGCACGGTGTCCGACATCCCGTATAACCATTACTCGACGCTGCGCTGGGTCGAGGATCAGTTCGGCGTGCCGCATCTCGGCTACGCTGCGGCAAACGGGCTCGTCACCTTCGGCGAAGATGTCTTCGCGCGACCAACGCCCAGGCACGTCGGATCACGTGCGCATTAGCGCCGCGATCTATTCGCGCGTCTTGAGTTTCCCCTCGTTCTCGACGATGAAGCTGCGGATCTCGCTCGCCATATCGAGCAGCTTCGTCCACTGCTCCTTGTAGAGCGTCACTGGAAAGCGGCCGAGCCCGTACACGGAGAGTCCGCCCTTTTCGCTGACCTTCATCGAGATCGCTCGGCTGCTTCCTGATTTGAGCGCGGCATTTTCCTGTTTGAGGCGCTCGAGCTCGGCGCGAAGATCTTCATCGGACATGGCTGTTCCTCGTGAGATGAGTCGTGGCGCTGGCGATCGTGGGCGCTCGACAATGTGCGGGCGGTGCCGAGGCCGCACTAGTAGGCGCACTCGCAGGCCGTGCCGGCAAGGCCACTAGCACGGCCAGATATAGGAAAAGATCAGCGCGGTGAGCACGGCATAGTTCAGCGACTCGTCAATGGAGCGCCGGGCACCAGCGCATGGGCCGCCACGTACGCCGTCAGCGCGCTCACGGGAGTCATCAGACCCTCTGGTACGGGAGTGCATTGACAAAAGCGGAGCATACGGGTGCCGACGTACGTTCGCGCCGCCAGGGGCGGAAGCCGATAGCCACGCGCCAACTTTCGAGCTCCGCAAAAGAGATCGACTGGTGCCCGGAAAAGATCGCTGGCACATTTGCGACATGGCCGAACGGAGGCGTTCACGCATGTTACTGAAAGGCCAATATGGGGCTCGCGCTAAATGGCCATCCGGCACTCACTTCTTGCGACGGTCGCCATGACCACGCGCCTGCCCTATAGTATTACGAAAACCCTGTGAGAGGATGACCTCAATCCCGCCATTGGACACCGGTGAGCTCTACCGCATCCTTGCCGAGAGTGCGAGTGACGCAATCGTTACGATCGACGGTGAGAGCATCGTGCTGTCGATCAATCCCGCTGGCGAAGCGCTCTTTGGATACTCCGCTGCGGAGCTGCTCGGCACGTCGCTAATTCGCGTGATGCCAGAACGCTATCAGCCTGCGCATCGGGCTGGCATGACGCACTACCTGAAGACCGGCAAGCGACGGATACCATGGAAGGCTGTACAGCTCTCGATTCTTACCAAAGCAGGGCACGAAATTCCTGTCGAGATTTCCTTTGGTGAGTTCGCGTCAGCCGGACGCCATATTTTCTCGGCCGTCTTGCGCGACGTTTCCGATCGCGTCGCGGCCGAAGCGACGCTCGCCGCGAACGCTGAGCAACTGCAGGGCCAGGCGGTCGAGCTCGAGAGACAGGTAGAAGAAGCGCAGGCGGTCAGCGAAGAGCTCGAGCAGGCCAACGAAGAGCTTCATCAAATGAATGTCGCTCTGGAGATGGCACGTGCCGACGCCGAGGCGGCGGTCGCGCGGATGCGGTCTCAAGAAGCAGAATATCGTGCACTCGCGAACTCGATGCCGACTCTGGCGTGGATGGCGAAGCCCGATGGATGGATATTCTGGTACAATGAGCGCTGGTACGAATACACCGGCACCGCACCCGTCGATATGGAGGGGTGGGGATGGCAACGAGTACACGATCCCCAGACACTTCCTCACGTGCTCGAGCTCTGGTCCGCGTCGATAAAAACCGGCGAGCCGTTCGAGATGACCTTTCCTTTACGCGGCGCAGACGGATCGTTCCGCCCGTTTCTCACACGCGTCTTCCCGCTGCGCGGGGCGCACAATGAGATCGTCCGTTGGTTCGGCACGAACACGGACGTGTCTCACGAGCGCGCGGCGCGCCTGGCCGCAGAGAGTGCAACGGAGCGCATACGACGGCTTCAAAGCCTCACCGCGCTTCTCGCTCGCGCGCAAACACTTCACGATATCGCCTCAGCCGTGGTGCACGAGGCAGTGGAAGCGACCGGCGCACACACCGGCATGGTGGCTCTTCGCGATGGCGATACCGGGGATGCCGTGCTCCTGGACGAAATGGGTCTTCCCGATTCGCTTCGGTCGGACTACGCGCGCTTTCCAATTAGTCGGGACAGTCCGACGGCCGAATGCCTCCGCACGAATGCGGCGATTTTCGTCGGAATGCCGGGAGGACAAAATGGACTTCTGGCACGTTACCCGGCGTTGCGCGACGTATGGGACGCGGTAGGCCGCAGCGCGGTAGCCAGCGTGCCCATTCGACTGCATGACGAGGCTGTGGCCGCGATGTCTTTCACGTTTGCCGAGCCACAGATGTTCGACGCGGAGGACCAGGACTTTTTTTTCGCGTTGGCGGCGCAAGCGGCGCAGGCGATCGCGCGGGTACACGCGTTCGACGCCGAGCGCAGCGAACGTCGTCGAAGTGAGTCGATCGTCGAAGCAATTACCGACGGCTTCGCTACTTTCGACCCGGAGCTGCACTTCACCTATGTAAACGCGCGCGCGGCGTCGATGTTCGGTGTCGCAAAAAGCGACTTGCAGGGGCGCGACATCACCGCGATGAATCAGGCGAGTGACTCGCCTTTTCTGCATTTACTTCGCAAGGTGATTGCCGAACGAGCGCCCGGAGAACTCGAGGCCTTTGGATCGATCATGGGACGTTGGCTTGCCCTGCGTGCGTATCCATCCGAAGACGGTGGCGTCATCGTCTATTTCCAGGACATCTCAAACCGCCGTCGACAACAGGATGCGTCGCTATTTCTCGCGGAGGCGAGCCGCCTGCTAACGTCGTCGCCAGGCTATGAAGTCGCCCTCAGGAATCTCGCGCGCGTTGCGATTCCAAAGCTTGGCGAGTGGTGCGCCATCCACCTCGTCGACAGCGAGAATAATCGAGGGGTACCGAAACTGACTCGGGTGGCACTGGTGCACGATGATCCAGCCAAACTGGCAATCGCTGACGAGTATCTTCGCTTGTATCTTGCCGACTTGTTGCGCGACCAGTCGACGAAGCGCGCGCGCGTGATGAACGCCGAATCGCTGTTGATCCCTCTCTTCACTGAGGAGATATACGCCGGACTCGCATCTGACTCGCGCCAGCTCGAGCTCCTCCGGGCGTTAGCTCTCAGCTCAATGATGGTCGTCCCGCTTTCGGTGGCGGGGCGCGTGCTCGGGATAATGACCCTCTGTACCGCCGAGTCCCAGCGTCACTACGACGAAGTCGATCTACAACTCGCACAGGAGCTGGCCGGACGTGCCGCGAACGCCGTGGAACACGCGCGGCTGCTCGAGAGGGCCGAAGCCGGGAATGCCGCGAAGACGGAATTTCTGCGCACGGTGAGCCATGAGCTTCGTCAGCCTCTGAATGCGATCGGGGGACTGTTGCAACTGTGGGAACTCGGACTTCGTGGCGCACTCACCCAAACGCAGCAGGGCGACCTCGAGCGCATTAAGCGGAATCAGCTTCAACTCACACATTTGATCGAGGATCTCCTGAGCTTCGCGCGTCTCGACGCGGGGAAGCTCGTCGTCAGGCATGACGAGGTGCGCGTTGCGCTGGTACTGGAGGGGGTAACCGCAGCTCTCGCGCTCGATCTCGACTCGAGGGGGATCATCTATCGCGCCGAAACCACCGATCCATCGCTTACTGCCATGGGTGACGCTGATCGATTGCACCAAGTGTTGGTGAACCTGGTGACGAATGCGCTCAAAGCGACGTCCCCTGGCGATCGCATCGAGGTGACATGTGTCGGTACAGGAGACGGCGTCGTGATCCGAGTGCGAGATACGGGAACTGGTATCCCTTCGGAAAAATTGGAAGCGATCTTCACGCCGTTCGTCCAGGTTGGTCGTGCACTGAACCAGCCGCGCGAGGGAGCGGGGCTAGGACTTGCAATCTCGCGAGGGCTGGTCGAAGCCATGGGCGGTACGCTCACTGCCGAAAGTATTCTCGGAGAAGAGAGTACCTTCACCGTTCGCCTCGACACCACGAGCGTCTCTCCGGTCGACACGAGCGCCGATGTTGATTCGCCGCGCTGAGCTCGGTGCGTAGCATGAAACGCCGGGCCATTCCTCGATTGGCCCTGAAGCAGACGCAGCGCTGAAGATATGTGTGTCGGTAGCAGTACCGCCATTCATGCGATTGGCGCACAGATTGCCCATAGTGCGCAGGAATAGCGCTGCGTCGCAGGCACAAGCGACCCACGCCGACTCATCGCTGGCGCCCTTTCAAAGTGGAGAAAACCAAATGGAACCGATGACCGAAAGCTCGAAGCAGTCAGGAATGCTTACCGGTACGTTTCGCGATCGCGACAGTGCCGAGCGTGCGTACAACTCGCTCACGAGTCGCGGTTATTCCGACAAGGAAGTGAATCTCCTCATGTCGGACGACACTCGAAAGAAGCACTTTTCCCAGGATGTCGCCTCACACACGGAGCTGGAAACCAAGGCGTTGAAGGGCGCCGGAACGGGCGCTGCGATCGGAGGAACGGCGGGTGCGGCTATTGCCGCGATCGCCGCGATCGGCACGAGTCTGCTCATTCCCGGTCTCGGCATCATAGTCGCGGGCCCAATCGCCGCGGCTCTCGCCGGTGCGGGCGCGGGCGGAGCAGCGGGTGGGCTAATCGGCGCGCTCGTCGGGCACGGCATTCCTGAAGACCGCGCCAAGGTGTACGAGACGGACATCAAGAATGGCGGTATCGTCATGGGCGTAACGCCCAGGAATTCCGACGACGCGTCGTACTTCGAGAACGAGTGGAAGAGCAACCGCGCGGAGAATATTTACCGGTAGTCGCATCGAACCGGGTTCCCGGTGAGCGAGGCGGCGCGGCCAGCGCTGATCCATGCAGTCAGCGCTGGCCCGCCGACTCGTTGCGCACAAGCTCGGCCTATGAAACGCGCGTCGTGGATGGCCCCTTTCCTGCGCGCACGGCGGTGACTAACGTTCGCGCTCGCGGCCAGCATGTCATAGCCGGAGATCGCGAGTGATGGATCTCAGCCTAACGCTTCGCCTAACACACCCCGACGCTCGTGAAAGGTGTCGAACGGAAGGTAAGTGTCATACACGATAGTTACGGGACGTAGCGCAGCCCGGTAGCGCACCTGAATGGGGTTCAGGGGGTCGCGGGTTCAAATCCCGCCGTCCCGATTGATTTTAAACGACTTACGTAAGCAAGCCAAACCGGCATTAACTGTTTGGTTACCGGTTTGCCGCTCGTGCAATGTGTATTTCGTGAACTTTCCGCTCCTCGGCCATCACGGCGAGGAGCGTTTGCGTATCCGCCTGCTGGGAGCAGGTGAGGAAGAGCAACTTGGTCTCGACGGGCGGTGCCGCGTTGACGAGCCCCGCTAACAGATCGCGCGCCTCATCGCACATCGCCAACAGCGGCCCGACTTGAAGCGACTTGGTCGCTTTCTCCTCGAGAACGGCGTGTATGGCCCGTCACGACCTGAGGCGGAATCGGCGTGATGTAGCCCGAGTTGAGAAAGGCTCGCTCTCCGGGAGAGTCGAGGCTGTCGCGACGATGGGCGTCCGGTGGCTGCCCGTCACTCCAGACCTCGGTCATCGGATGCCACTCTGGCGAACGCTGGCATCAGCGAGCAAACTAGTGAGTTGCCCCCACCCGAAGGACTCGAATTGCGCATGGACCAACCGACCATCGGCCGGTACCGCATTATCTCCGTCCTCGGCGAGGGCGGCATGGGGACGGTGTATGAAGCCGAGCAGGACCAGCCGCACCGCGCCGTCGCGCTGAAGGTCATCCGCCCTGGCTTCATGTCGCCCGATCTTATCCGGCGGTTCGCTCGCGAGTCGGAAGTGCTCGGTCGGCTCCAGCATCCCGGCATCGCGCAGATCTATGAGGCGGGCACCTCGGAGGAGGCGTACGGGCCGCAGCCATTCTTCGCGATGGAGCTGGTGCGCGGCGAGCCGCTCACCGATTACGCCAACTCGCATGCCCTCGATCGCGACCAACGGCTCGAGCTGTTCGCGCGCGTCTGCGACGCCGTCGCCTACGCCCATCAACAGGGCGTCATCCATCGCGACCTGAAGCCGGCCAACATTCTGGTCGACGCAGCCGGCCAGCCGAAGATTCTCGATTTCGGTGTGGCGCGTCTCACCGACGCCGATATCCAGACGCGCCAGACATCGGTGGGCGAAGTGGTCGGAACGCTTCAGTACATGAGCCCCGAGCAGATCAACGCCGAGCCGGCCGAGCTCGACTACCGCAGCGACGTCTACACGCTCGGTGTGATCCTGTTCGAGCTACTGACGGGGCGGATGCCGTACGATCTTTCGCGGAAGATGATCCACGAAGTGGCGAGGATCATCCTGATCGATGATCCGGCGAAGCTGAGCACGATCAATCGCCGGCTGGCGGGCGACGTGGAGATCATCGTCGCCAAGACGCTCGAGAAGGAGAAGGAGCGCCGCTACAGCTCGGCGAACGATCTGGCGAGCGACGTACGCCGCTTTCTGCGCGACGAGCCAATCTTCGCACGGCCGGCGAGCGCGATGTACCAGCTCCGAAAATTCGCGCGACGCAACCGGGTGTTGGTCGGCGGTCTGATCGTCGCCGCCGCGCTCCTCGTGCTAGGCACCGGCGTGAGCCTGTGGCAGGCGGTTCGGGCCACGAACGCCGAGCGCCTCGCCGAGTCGCGCCAACACGAGGCGGTTGCGGTCGGTCGGTTGGCCGAACGTCGACGCGCGCTCGCCGACTCCGCGTCGCTCGTCGCCGACTCGGCGCGGGCGGCCGCGCTGCGCGAACAGACGGCGGCGACGGCGAGCGCCAGGCGCGCAGCCGGTGAGGCGGCGAAGGCCACGGCGGTGAACGATTTTCTGCAGAAGATGCTCGCCTCGTCGGATCCATCGAACGCGCGCGGCAAAGAGCTGAGCGTCCGCGAGCTCCTCGACCAATCAGCGACCGGCATGCAAGGCGGCGAGCTGGCGCGCCAGCCCGAGGTGCGCGCCTCGGTGGAGTCGACGATCGGCCAAACGTACTTCGCGCTCGGTCTCTACGATCAAGCGCGCCCGCATTTCGATACGGCATACACGATTCGCGCGCGGCGCCAGGGACCGCGGAGCATGGACGTCGCGATCAGCGCTACCGAGCTCGGGCAGCTGGCGCGCGCGTCGGGCGACTACACGTTGGCCGAGCGCCGTATGAGAGAGGCGCTGGCGGTGATGCGCGCGAACTTGCGGCCCGATGACGATCAGATCACAGCCGCGTTGTCCGGACTCGCCGATGTCCGCTATGAGCTGGGGAAATTCGCCGAGGCCGACTCGCTGTATCGCCAGGCGCTCCGCCTGACGCGGGCGCGGCACGGCAAGTCGGCGATCGAGGTCGCGGAGAGACTGGGATCGCTCGGGAGCTTTCTGAGCTACACCGGTCACGCGGCGGCGGCGCAGCCGCTTCTCGAGGAGGCGCTGGCGATCGTCCGCCGAACGTTCGGCACGACGCACCCGCGAGTGGTCACCTCGCTCATCAACCTCAGCGATGCGCAAGTCAATCGTCCCGATTACGCCGGCGCCGAGAAGACGTTGCGCGAGGCGCTGCCGATCGCGCGCGCGGTGTACGGTCAGGCGCACCCGGCGATCGCCGACGTGACGAGCCGTCTTGGCTCCGTGCTTCAGGAGCGACGCAAGCTCGAAGAGGCCGAGCCGTACCTTCGCGAATCGCTCGCGATGCGACGCAAGCTGCTCGGCGACCAGCATCCCGACGTGCAGCTGTCGCGCGTGGGCCTGGCGCGGATGCTCCAGGCGGAAGATCGGTATGCCGAAGCCGACACGCTCTACGGAGAGGCGCTGCGGGCGCGCCGTGCGGTGTTGGGCGACTCGAGTCCGGCGGTCGCCGCCTCGCTCCTCGACATCGGCATGCTCGAGGTGGACCGACAGAATTGGGCGGCCGCCGAAGCGAGCTTTCGCGAGGCGATTCCCATCTGGCACGCAGGGAAGGTCGAGGACCAGGAGGTGTACACGCTTGGCGAGCTGGCGCTGGCGCTGCGGGAGCTCAACAAGCTTGACGAAGCGCAAACGATTCTCACCGATGTGCTCAAGCGAAACCGCGCGATGTACGGAGACGTGCACTGGTCCGTCGGCGCGACGTACCAGTCGATCGCGGACGTGGCAAAAGCGCGCGGGAGACTGGCGGAAGCGGAATCGCTCGCCGTTCAGAGCCTCGCCATCAAGCGAGTCGCGTACGGACCGAAGAGCAACGACGTCGCGCAGCAGCTGATCAACGTGGCGCTGATGATCGAAGCGCGCGGCGACACCGCGCGGGCGATTCCTGTGGTTCGCGAGTCGCTCGGAGTGCTGACGTCATTTCGCCCGCCGACCGACGGCAACGTCGTGCTGACGCGTCGGCTCCTGGCGATCGAGCTCTGCGCGACGGGCGCATTCGCCGAAGGGGATTCGGTGATCCGCACCGCGATCGCATCCGCTCCGCTCGATACGACGCAATTCGCCCCGTACCGAGTGCGCGCCGCAGGCGGCTTCTGCTTGATGCGAGAACGCAAATTCGCCGAGGCGGAGCCGTTGCTCCTCGAGGCGGAGTTACGTTTTCGGGCGATGGGTTCGCCGCCCGCGAAGCGGTACGGAGCGCAGACGATCGGTTGGCTGGCGATGCTCTACGAGCAATGGGGAAAAGCCGATGAGGCGGCGGCGTGGCGGCGGCGAGCGGCGGGTGAGCCTTGATACGGAGGCTCTCATTAACGCTGACGAGGCGACTCTCCATTCAGTAGATGCAGCGCGAGAGCCTTTCGCGAATGTACGTTAAGCTTGGCGAAGATGTTTTCCGTGTGATGCCGCACTGTGTGTGCGCTGATGCCGAGCATTCGGGCAAGGTCAACGTCACTTGCTCCCGTGGCGAGTTTGAGCGCCACCTCCGCCTCACGCTTCGTCAACTTGTAGCGCGCCGTGAGCGTTGGCGCGCTCGGCAACCGCGGAGCGGGCGCCTCGATGGCGACGAGCACTGCTTCGTCTCGGGAGAAAATTCCGGAAGAGAGCAATGTGAAGCGTGCGCGATACCGTGCTCTGCGCGTCGCGATTTCGTCGAGTACCGCGGGCGCGCGCAAACGCTCCCCCGCTCTGCCTCTCTTCATAAAGCAGAGCCCTCGGACGAGCTGCAGGATCCGTCTCTCGACCACGAGGTGTTCCGGGTCATCCGCGAGCATCGCGATGAGCGCACCGTTCCGATACAGTTCCCTGGAGTCGGCGAGACCGAAGACCATCATCCCTTCCGCCAGTCCATCGAGCGCCGTCGCGAGCGTGTGACGTGAGAACTCCAATCGGCTGAGCATCTCGAAACCGGCGCGGAATGCCGGTAGCATCAGCGCGAGGAGGCCGAGAGTATCCTCACTCAACGGATCGAGCACGGGCCGCTCGTTGTTCACGCCGAGCATCACTTCCCCCTCCGGTCCGTGGACGGCGAGCGCCATCGTCGCTCTTGCTTTGAAAGGGATCGCTACTTCGTTGTAAAACTCCGACCCATAGTATCCTCCGCCGGCAACATCGTTCAACATCGCGGCCGTCCACGCGTCCACGCTTCTGCGTCGGCGCTCGATGAGCCCCGCGTCGATGGTCGGGTCGGGGAATCGGAGCTCTCCATCACGGAAACCGCACCGCGCGTCCATCTCCGCCGCGAGCTCGGGCGCATCTGCGCTGAAGTGTCGACCGTGCCCGCGATGCTGCGCGCATACTAGCGCGCTGTCACCGTGACACAGCGCTTTCATCTCGTTCCCGATGCGAACGAACCAGGCGTCCGGCGTTGCGCTCGCGAACGGCGACAACATCGCCTCGAACGTCGTCGCGAGCTGCGACTGGTCGGTAAGGGTAAGCACGAGAGCCATCTGCACCTTGCCGGATTCGAGCGCACGAACGATGGACATGCATCTGTTCAGGATGCGGAGCCGTGCAGACGCCTGCTGCATAGCTTCGCCTGATGGGAGGAGTGTCCCATCCCGAAGGTACCTCACCGGTCCAATTTGGCAATGTTGCTAGCGGATCCCCACTCCGATGCGGGGTTCGACTTGATCGCGATACGTCACGATTGGGTCTGCCTACGTCAATCAGCGTATATGTGGTCGCATCTGGGGCTCCTAACGTTTCCGTCAGCACAAGCAGGTGGATCTCCACCCGTACGCCGCCGGAGTCCTCATGCGCCATGCCCGAATTGTTGTCGTTCTGTCCGCCGCCACTCTGATTGCACTCGTCGCATGCGATGAGCCCACTCAGCCATCGGCACCGCGTGCCGCTCCCGCGAAGGTCGGGCCCCCAACGCACTCGCCGTACCGCGTGACAGATCTCGGCAATATCGGAGGGACCACCGCATTTGCGTGGCGCATCAACGAACGGGGACAGGCAATCGGGTGGGGAACTACGGCGTCCGGCCGCACGCACGGATTCTTCTGGACAGCGAAGACTGGAATGATCGACCTTGGCACTTTTCCCGGTGCTGCGGGAAGTGTGGCGTGGGGTCTCAATGACGACGGGATCGTCGTAGGCGAGATCGACCTTCCGTCCGGGCACGTCCGCGCCTTCCTTTGGACAGCCTCTGGTGGAATGCGCGACCTCGGAACCCTCGGTGGCGATGACGCATTGGCCCAAGGCGTCAACAATAGGGGTGAGGTCGTCGGCTACAGCACCTTGGCGGGTGTAGGTCCAACACACGGATTCGTCTGGACCGCGCGCGACGGAATGAAGGACGCCGGCACCTTCAACGACGCAAACACGCGCCTGCGGACGATCAATGGTTCCGGAGCCACTGGCGCCGGCACCGGACAAGGGCAAGCGGTACTCTGGCATCGTCGACCCGGAGAGCATGTATTCCTGGGGCAGCTCCGAATGGCAGGCACTGCTGAACTGCGAGCTTCTCGGCGCGGATTCCCGCTAGCGCTCCTTGGGCACGATCGAGATCCCACCGCTCGGCTCGACCACCGCGTGCTTGATCTGATCCACGCTTTCAAGGCCCTGTTTCTCGCGTGCGGCCGAAAGAATGTCGCCGTTGTCCACTCGCTCCTTGTTCATCGCCTCGTGCTGCATCTGGCCGTCGGCGATAACGAGAACAGGGCTGCCGTCGACAATCTTTTCGAGCGACGGGAATCGCCTTTTCCAGAGCGAGAGCATTATGTCGAGCCCGACCAGCGTGATCACCAGCAGCGCAGCATTGGTGAACGAGTAGTCGGAAGTGATCATCGCCTGCTGTATCCCTTCGCTGATGATCAGGAGTAGAACGAGGTCGAACGCGGTGAGCTGCGCGAGCGACCGGTTTCCCGCGATGCGGAACACGATCAGCATGAGGAGATAGATCGCAGCGGCGCGAATTACAGAATCCAAGATTGCACCTCCTCAGGGATAAGCGAATTGTGAGAAGCTGTACGATGGCCCGTTCGTCAACCCAAGCTCGCCGCCGATTCTCCACAGCGCCCGATTGTCCATCTCGAATGTGATCCGCACGGGCTTCGGGCCTGGCTGCGCGCGAAAGGTGTACGCGAGGCGGTCGCCTAGTACGCGCGTCTTGTCAGGCTCCGGAGTGATGCCGTTGATCTCCATCCTGGAAAGCCACGATCTGTCTATCCAAAGCTCGACTGTAGAGTCGGGGCGGATGGCGCTCCCTCCGACGTAAACCGTGAGCTGGGCGGGTGCGTTCAAGCGGAGGAAGCGCTCGTAGTCGGCGCGGAGGGGGGAGGCGTCGTCGCCGAGGCGCCCGTTCGAGAACGGACCCTTGCCGAAGACCCCCAGGAGTGCGGCGATGCTGATGAGGACCATTATGATCCAGCCGACGCGCTGTACCTCCCACGTCCGCCGTTGGAAGCTCAGGTTGTCGGCGAGGCCCAGCGTGTCCGAATCATTTGTCTTGGCCATTGAGAATCTTCGCCAGTGGAATGAGGTGAGCGGTCATCCGGCCACGGACATGCACAATTGGTGCAACAACGGCGGCAGACGATTCATTTGGTGCAAATTCCCTAAATGCGGCCGGCCGTCGGAACGGCGCAGCTGGTTCTCGGCTTCTCGGCAACATCCTGCGACTCGACGACGTCTGGCGTACGGGTGCCAATGCGGCGACGCAGCTCACGACATCGGCGCCGATCACACTCGCCGGACTGCACGTCCCAGCCGGCACGTACACGCTCTGGACGGCGCCGCACAAGGATGGCCATGCGGAATTGATCGTGAACAAACAGCGCGGGCAGTGGGGGACGGACTACGAAGAGAGCTCGAATCTCGGGAAGGGGCCGCTGTCGGTCGACACCCCCGCTTGGCCCGTGGAGAAGTTCACGATCTCCTTGATGCCGTTGGAGGCGCGTAAGGGCACGCTAGTGCTCCAGTGGGGATCCTTCCGCTGGACGGCGCCGATCGTCGTGAAGCGATTCGAAGAGCGTGACGAAGCGATCGTCACGCCGCGTGGGTATTCGCCAAATCTCCCGCGACTTCGCAAACCGCCCGATGTGCTCCGCGGCCCGAAAGGCGAGAGCCTGAATCGTCATCGTCGGCTGCCCGCGTCCCGACGTCACGAAGCTGCTCCCGTTGCACAGGAACAGATCAGGAACGTCGTGCGCCCGATGAATGCGGTCGATCACCGACTCACGGGGATCGTTCCGCATGCGCGCAGTCCCGAGAATGTGCACGCTGCCATCGCTCGGAACGATGGGCAGATCCCAGACCTTGTTCGCGCCGGCCGCCACTATGGGCTCGTGCGTCTTCCGCTGAAACCAGAGTTGCGCGGCCCGGTCGTCGGGGTGCTCCGCGTACGTGAGGCACAGATTGGGCCGGCCGAGCGAGTCCTTGTGGTTTGCGTCCAGCGCCATGCTGTTCGCCGTTTGCGGCAGCGACGTGAGATGCCCCGTGAAGCGCACCGTGTGCGCGAAGTAATCGTGGAGCGCCTGCGTGTATCCGCGCCCCCACGACGGCATGTCGACAGGCAGCATGCTGAGCGCAAACCAGATTGGATTGTATCGAAATCGAGCGTCGATCCCGCCGCCGCCGAAGAAGCCGCGCGAGGGATCGTGCTCGTAGAAATCGTGGATGATGCGCCTGGTGACTCGGGTCTCGCTGACGGCGCGCGAGCTCGAGGTGCTGACGATGATCGCACGAGGGCTGCGCAACGAGGAGGTCGCCGGCGAGATCGGCCGCACCGAGGAGACCGTCAAGATGCACGTATGCTGGGGTCTGCGGCAGATGGGAAGGGTCGGGGGTGATGATGCGAATCGTCGCCACGTGCGGCGACGTGCTTAACGCTGTCATGGCGTTTGCGCCAAGGCTGCGAGACCTAGCTTGACGTGTCCGTTCTGCTGACACGTAGTACTTCCACGGACCCGCTGCTCGCGCGCTACCTCCCAACAGCTCGACTCCTTGCTCCGCGCGCCCAACGATTGAAGCATTTGAAAAAGGTCGTTCGCGAGTACGAGGATCGGTGCGCCGGTGCCCTCCCGTTGCACGACGGGATGAGGCGTTCCGCGCGAGCGACCGCGTCCTCGTGCAGCTGTGGTGTCGCGTACTTTGACCGTCGTGGGTCACCATTAGGCGCTCAATTCCCAGCCACAAATGCGTGACCCGTTTGGTGACCCGTTTGCCCCGACTTTTCCCGATATTTTGTCGTACGAGTCCGGCGCCGATGCCCGAGCCTCCTATGAAAGCCGTCAAATTGCAGTGATTGGCTCCCCCCGAGCGCCCAATGGCGTTCAGGGGGTCGCGGGTTCAAATCCCGCCATCCCGACTCACGGCAGTGCTCCCAACGCGAGGAAATTTGAACGTCGCGCGCTGATTCGAGTGTACGAAAGCTGTGAGAATCGCCACGCGGCATTGCCGAGCGCGCGCCGGCGTGAGAGGATGTGGGTAGAACAGTACCCAACCATCCAGTAGCCGCCGATGAAACTGATTGCAGTCACCTTGCTCGTGCTTGCGACGTGTCAACGCGCGCAACCGTCCGCGCGCTACGGCTTCCTCGCTCGGCTGGGGAGCGACACGATTTCGCTCGAGAGCGTCACCCGCCGCGGCGATGAGATCGTGAGCGATGAGGTCGACCGCTTCCCGCGCGTCCGCCGTCGCCACACCACGATTCGCCTTGCCGCCGACGGGTCGATCAGGCATCTCGAGATGGACATCGCAACGCCGAGCGAGCCGTTGAATCAGCGGGAGCGCCACGTCACGGCCGACGTAAGCGCCGACTCGGTGCACATCGTCAAGCGCGACTCCGCTGGAACGAAAAAGTACGCCTTCGCGACCGGAGGCGCGCTCGCCATGCCCCATCTTCCGCAGATGTACAGCCTCACCGATCTGTATTTCGGGGCCGCGCTCGCGCACGCAGCCGCGGTTGGCGACAGCGTGACCGTGCGGCAATACTACATCGATCGCGAGTTCGATCGTTTTCCTCTGCACAGCGGAGTCGTGACGCTGCTCGCCGGCAACAGGGCCGAGCTGCACCATGACTGGCTCGCGGGCTACGGCGATGCGACGTTCGACTCACTGCATCACATGCTCACGTATTCGGGAGCGCGATCCACCTACAAGATCGAGGTCGAGCGCCTCGTCGCCCAACCCGATGTCGCGGCTGTGGCGCAGCGCTTCGCAACGACCGAGACCGCGGCGGGAGGAATGAAGCAGCTCAGCGTGCGCGACACCGCGCGCGCGACGATCGGCGCGGCGAAATTCTCGGTCGACTACGGGCGGCCGCTCGCGCGCGGCCGCGTGCTCCTGGGCAACATCCTCCCGTACGGCGAGGTCTGGCGCACCGGAGCCAACGCGGCGACGCAGCTCACGACGTCGGCGCCGATCACTCTCGGTGGCACGCGCCTGCCCGCCGGCACCTACACCCTCTGGACCGTGCCGAGCAAGGACGGCCACGCCGACTTGATCGTGAACAAGCAGTTCGGACAGTGGGGAACGGAATACGACGCGAAGCACGACGCCGGCAAGGAGTCATTGCGGGTAGACACGAGCGCGACACCGGTGGAGAAATTCACCATCTCGATAGTGCCCGCGAGCGCGCGGAGGGGCACCTTCGTCATCGAATGGGGCACCGTCAGATGGAACGCGCCGATCGTCGTCGACTGAGTCACTCTAAGGGATTCGCCGGAGGTCTTCGGGCGAAGGTTCGGCTTCACTCGCACGAGAGCGCGCACGCGCATTTATTCGCGAGTACTTCGCGCTAACGAAGGCGCGCTGTCATGTAATCGTGCGCTAGTGAGTCCGCCGTGTTCGAGATAGCTTGGGATGTCCACTCGCACGCCCCTCTCGCCCGTCCATCCATGCGCCGGCTTTTTCTCGCGATGCTGCTCGTCGTTCCGCTCGCCTTCACCGCGGGGCGCGCGCCGAAGACTTACGACGTCGGGCGAATCAGAACTCCGATGGGAGAGATCCTCTTCTTTCTCTACGACAGGACGCCGCATCACAAGGAGAGCTTCGAGAAGCTCGCGGCGAGCCACTACTGGGACTCTCTCACCTTCAATCGTGTAATCAAGAACTTCGTCGCGCAGGGCGGATGCCCCGATACGCCCGCCGGCTTCTCGGGGTCGCCGTATCTGCTCGCGCCCGAGTTCACCGACTCCCTCAAGCACGTCTACGGCGCCGTCGGCGCCGGGCGAGATGACAACCCGGGGGAGCTCTCCGCGGGATGCCAGTTCTACATCGTGACGAACAAGAACGGCATCCCCAGGCTCGACAACCACTACACCATCTACGGTCATGTTTTCAAGGGGATGGACGTCGTCGAGAAGATCGTGTCGGTGCCGAAGGACTCGACGAACAAGCCCTACACCCCGATCACTCTCCATGTGGACGTGATCAAGATGTCCGCGGAGCAGCTGAAGACGGACGGATACACGCCCAAGTAGCGGCGCGTATTAGGCCCGCCATCCAGCAAAGGCAGAGGGGCGACCGTCATCGACGGCCGCCCCTTTCGCCTGCGTCTTCGGCCCGCCGGCTAATTTTCGTCTCTCGGCAAATATCCGCCATCGCTCATCTCAACCCGGCATCCCGTGCTCTTCGGCTCTCCGATCGACTCGACCAAAGCCACCCTCGCGCGCGTCTGCTTTGCCGCGTTGATCCTCCTTCCGCTTGCGCCCGCGCCGACGCGCCCGCTCTATATGCCGCGCGCGATTACCCGCGCATATCGAAAGGGCACGCGCTTGGCAAACGGCAAGCCTGGGCCCTCGTACTGGCAGAATCGCGGTCGATATACGATTTCGATCGTCGCTCTCCCCCCCGATCGCAGGATCAGGGGCAGTGAAGAGATCACCTACTTCAACAACAGCCCCGACACGCTGAAGGACATCGGGCTCAAGCTGTTCATGAACATTCACCGCCCCGGCGCGCCCAACGAAGGAGGGGCCTCCGACGCCTACCTCACGTCGGGCGTCAACGTCGATGGCTTCGCGGTCAACGGCAGGGCGCTGGCGTGGATCGAGCGACCGAATCTCTTCACCACGCGACACGTCGACCTCCCTGCGCCGCTCATGCCTCACGACTCGCTGCACCTCTCGCTCCAGTGGCATTACGACATGTCGCGCGAGGCCGGACGCGAGGGGATGCTCGACTCGACGACTTTCTATCTCGCCTACTTCTATCCGCGCGTATCCGTCTACGACGACTACAACGGATGGGATGACATGACGTTCACCGACGATCAGGAGTTCTACAGCGACTTCAACGACTACGATGTCACGGTGCGCGCGCCCGCGAACTTCGTAGTCTATGGCACAGGCACGCTGCGCAATCCCGAGCAGGTGCTGCAGCCGGAGATCGCGAAGCGACTCGCATCATCGATGACGTCGGACACCGTCATTCACGTCGCAGTGCCGTCGGAGTTCGGTGCGAAGAAGGTGACGCTCGCAAACGAGGTGAACGCCTGGCACTTCACCGCGAGCAACATCCCGGACATGACGTTCGCGATCAGCGATCACTACGATTGGGACGCCGCGAGCGTCGTCGTCGATGACGTGACGCACCGGCGCGCCTCGGTGCAGTCCGCATACAACGACAGCGCCGCGGACTTCCACCACATGGTGGGTTACGGTCGGCACGCGCTCGCCTGGTTCTCGCGAAACTGGCCGGGCGTGCCGTATCCGTACGAGAAGACGACGATCGTGCAGGGCAGCGCCGACATGGAATATCCGATGATGGTGAACGATGGTACGAACGCGGACACGAGCGATTCGAAGTTCGTGGCCGAACACGAGATCGCGCACACGTGGTTCCCGTTCTACATGGGGATCAACGAGACGCGCTATGGCTTCATGGATGAGGGATGGGCGACCACCTTCGAGTATCTCATCGGCATCGCCGACGCAGGGAAGGCGAGAGAAGACTCGCTCTATGCCAATTTCCGCGTGAAAGGCTGGATCTCGGATCCGTCGCCGCTCGAGGACATCCCGATCATCACGCCCGAGGACATGCTCAAGCGTCCGGCCTACGGCCACAACGCGTACGGCAAGGCATCGCTTGGCTATCTCGCCGCCAAGGACATGCTCGGCGACGCCCTGTTCAAAAAGAGCTTGCACGCGTTCATGGATCGCTGGCATGGCAAGCATCCGATCCCGTGGGATTTCTTCAACACCATGAACGATGCATCCGGCCGGAACTTGAACTGGTTCTGGAATGACTGGTACTTCACCAACGGCTACATCGATCTCGCGGTGAAATCGGTCGCTCGGCGCTCGAGCGGATATGCGGTGGTGCTCGACAACATCGGCGGGATGCCCGCGCCAGTCGATCTTCTGGTGTCGTACTCCGACGGCAGCGCCGACAGCATGCACGAGACGCCGGCGATCTGGCAGGCGAATCAGACTCGGACGACGGTCAGCTTCGCGACGAAGAAGACGATCACATCGCTGCGATTGGGACACGGCATCTGGCTGGACGCCGACACGACGAACGATGGATGGCCGGCGCGCGCTGCTCGCTCGCGATAGCGGAAAGAAGCGCCACCTCCAATGGGGAGATGCGGGCTGGCTATGGCGCCCGTATCGCGGAGCGCGCACTTTGTTCATGCGCGATCGCCTCGCGTGTCACCGATTGCGAAAATAACTGTCGTGCATCTACCGTACTTCCCCCACCCGCGCCGCTCCATATCTCAATCGTTACGGGCGACGATCGCAGGCGCCCTGGCATGCGCCGTGGTCGCGGCATCTCCGGAACCTGCGAGCGCGCAGACTCCCGCCGTCGCCTTCGGCGGCTATCGCCTCGACGCGTGGCAGACCGGGAGCACGACGAGCGCGCTCCCTGCGAACAACGTCAACTTCCTCGCTCAGAGCTCCGACGGATATCTCTGGCTCGCGACATCCGCGGGCATGGCGCGCTTCGACGGCCTTCGCTTCCAGCTGATCACGCCGGCGTCTGCTCCGGTGCTCACGGGCCGTCTCGCATATCTGGTCTGGCCGATGGAGATCGCCGGGCGCGACACCATGTGGGTCGCGACCGATCGCGGCATGGTGCCGTACGCCAATGGCGAGTTCGGGCCCGGTGTGACGGACACGACCTTCGAGGGCGAGGCAGTGCAGCAGCTGGCCGTCGATGGGAAGGGCACCGTCTATGGTGTCACCGTACGCGGGAGCGTGTTCAAGCTGATCGCCGGCCGCTACGTTCGCATCCCTCTTCCCGGCGTGCCGGCAAGCGACGGCTACGGCATCGTTGCCGACCCCGACGGCACGCTCTGGATCGCGCACGATCGCGCCGGACTCGTACGAGTGCACGACGGAATCATCACGCGCTTCGCCAAGGCTGAAGGCATTGGCGATGATCATGCGACGACGGTCTTCCGCGCTCGCGACGGCGCGCTCTGGGTGGGAACGCGGACCGGCGTCGTTCGCTACACGGACGGTGCGTTCACGGCGAGGACCGACTTCTGGGGCGGACTTCCAACGCATCCGGTGTACGCCGCAGCGGAGACCGGCGACGGAGCGATCTGGTTCGCGACGGACGGCGGTGGCATCGTTCGCGTGGCAAAACAGAAGAGCGGCGAGTATCGCGCGTCCAGCTTCACGCAGCGCGATGGGCTCACCGACGACCGCGCGATCGCGATCCTCGCCGATCGCGATGGCAACGTCTGGGTGGGCACGCGACTCGGTCTCAATCGCTTCCACCCGGTTCCATTCCAGGCACTCACGACTCGCGACGGACTCCCCGCCTCGGCGATGGGCGCGATTCTTCTCGACGAGAGCGGGAAACTCTGGCTCGCTCCCGTAGCCGGTGGGTTGTACAGCGGCCGCGTCGTCGCGGGGCGCGCGCAGCTGAAGACCGTCGCGCAGGCCGAGCGCGGGCGCGTGTCGACGCTGGCGCGCGGTGAGGGCGGATCCGTGTGGGCGGGATGGGATCGCGGTGGCGCGACCAACTATACGACATCGGGCGCGCAGCGATACGTGGGTGCGGCTGAGGGCGTTGCGCCCGGCTCCGTATTCTCCATTGTAGATGCGCCCGGAGGAGATCTGTGGATCGGCACGCGCGGTGGGCTCACGAGACTCGCCGGGCTGCGGAGCGGCCGGCTCAGCGCGAAAAACTTCACCACGCGCGATGGGCTGGCGGAGAACGTCGCCATGCGCCTGTGGACGCACAAGCCGACGGACATGTGGGTCGGCAACGCGGCCCTGTCGCACATCGTCGGCGATTCGGTAAAGACGTATCGCGTGGCCGACGGACTCGCCGCGCCGTTGATCACCGCGATCCACACCGATACGAGCGGCTCGATCTGGGTGGGCACACACGGCGGGCCACGCGCGTGCTGCATGGGAAGCTCGTTGCGCTTCGAAGCGCGCAGGGATTCGTCGATGAATACGTCGACGCGATCGAGGGCGACCGGCTGGGGCATCTCTGGCTCGCCGGCGCACGCGGGCTCACGCGACTTTCGCTCGGCGATCTCGATTCCGTGTCTGATGCCGTGCTGGCTGGGCGCGATACGCAGCTCAGCTCCGCGCTCACTTTCGGAGCGCCCGATGGTCTACCGGGACAGGATTTCGTACTCGACGCCTCGCCCGGATCTTTCCGCTCGCCTGATGGCATGCTTTGGTTCTCGATGGCATGGGGACTCGCGATTATCGACCCGTCGCGAGTTCCACTCGACACGCTCCGCCCCTTCGTCCACATCGAAACGATGACCGCCGACGGACAAAACGCCGGGACGCGCGACGGCGTCGAGCTCCCGGCGGAGACTCGTCGCATCGAGATCAGTTACACTGGCGTGAGCCTCAGCGACGGCGCGGGTGTGCGACTGCGCTATCGACTGGATGGCCTCGACACCACCTGGGTGGATGCAGGCGCACAGCGCACCGCAGCCTTCACGCGACTCCCGCCCGGGCACTACACGATGCGCGTGGGCGCGCGCTCCGCGCGGGGCAGCTGGGGAGCCGACGAAGCGAAGCTGCGCTTTCGCGTGCTCCCCGCGATGTGGCAGCGCTGGTGGTTCATCTCACTGGCGATTGCGATTGCGGCCGCCGCGATCTGGCTCGTGCTGCGCTACCGGCGGAAGCAGCTCGAGGCGCGCCTGCACGCGGTGGTGGAGGAGCGCACCCGCATGGCGCGCGAGCTCCACGACACCCTGCTCCAGGGCTTCACAGGCATTGCGCTGCAGCTGCGCGCGATCGGCGCGCGCAGGCAGCGCGCGCTGGCCTCGCCGTCCGCGGCGAGCGAGACGCGCAACATCGATGACGAGTCGACGCACGCGCTCGACGCCCTCGTCGCCGTCGCCGACCAGACGCTCACCGAGGCGCGGCAGGCTGTGTGGGACATGCGCGCGCCGATCAACGCCCCCGCCACTCTCGGCGGCTCCGCGCTCGTCGACAAGCTCGAACGATCTGCGCGCGAAGTGATTGGAACGGAACGTATCGCTCTCGACTTTGCCGTCGCCGGCGAGCGGCGCCAGCTCTCGCCGCACATCGAAGAGGAGCTGGGCCGCATCGCCCGCGAGGCGATCGCGAACGCCGTTCGACATGGTGCGGCAAGGCGTATCGTCGTCAGCCTCGTGTACGAGCCGTCGGCGCTCCGGCTCACCGTCCGCGACGACGGCCGCGGCTTCGACGTGAGTGCGACGCCAGAGGCACGCCTCGCCGCCGATGGACGGGGACACTTCGGACTCGTCGGCATGCGCGAGCGCGCGGCGCTGATCGGAGCGCGCCTCACGATCACGAGTGAGCCGAAGCAGGGGACGACTGTGGTCGTCGTTCTCGCGCGTGCATGAGTCGCGCGATCTACTCATCGGAGGTATTGCCGCGACTGCTGCACCGGGGCTTCTTGCATCCATGACGATTCGCATCGCCGTTGTGGACGACCATCCGATGATTCGGGCAGGGCTGGGCGCCGTCATCGCTCTCGAGAGCGACATGCAGCTCGTTGGCGATGCCGCCAATGGGCAACAGGCCATCGAGCTCTTTCGCGAGACGCATCCCGACGTGATGCTCATGGACATCAACATGCCGGTGATGGACGGCGTCGACGCGATCCGCGCGATCATGAGCGAGGCGACGGACGACGCTTCGGTGGCGGCGCCGAGGATCATTGTACTCACGGTCTACGCCGGCGACGACGACATCCATCGTGCGCTCGACGCCGGAGCGGCGGGCTATCTGCTCAAGGATATGGTCGGCGGCCAGGTCATCGATGCCGTGCGCGCGGCGGCGCGTGGCGAGCAGGTGATCCCGACGGTCGTGGCGGCGCAGCTGGCGGAGTTCGGCGCGCGAGTCTCGCTCACGGCGCGCGAGCTCGAGGTGCTGACGATGATCGCGCGCGGCCTGCGCAACCGTGAGATCGCGAACGAGATCGGTCGCACCGAGGAGACCGTGAAGATGCACGTGAAGAGTGTCCTCGCGAAGCTGGGCGTCGTCGATCGAACCGAGGCAGTGGCCGTGGCGCTCGAGCGCGGGATCATTCACACGAGCTGAAGGGCAGTTTGTCGGCGCTCCGTCGTGCTACCTCCAATGAGGTATTGCGAGAAATCCGCGCGAGTTGCTTCATACTGGCATGAGCATCAGTGTTCTGATCACCGACGATCATCCTGTGGTTCGCGCCGGCATCCGCGCGCTGCTCACGAACGAGCCCGACATGGATGTCGTCGGCGAGGCGAGCGACGGCGCGGAAGGCGTCGCAATGCAGCAGGAGTTCGATCCCGATGTCGTGCTGATGGATCTCCGGATGCCGGGAATGGGTGGAATCGCCGCAATTCGTGAGATTCGCGCCGCGCACCCCGATCGCCGGATAGTCGTGCTCACCACTTACGACGGCGACGCCGATATTCACCGCGCCCTCGATGCCGGCGCGTGCGGCTATCTCCTCAAGGACACCCTCGGCCGCGAAGTGGTGAACGCCGTCCGCAACGCCGCGGGTGGCCGCAAGGTGATCCCATCTCCTGTCGCGGGGAGACTGGCCGAGTATACGCCGCGGGTGGATCTGACTCCGCGGGAGCTCGAAGTGCTGGCCTATGCGGCGAAGGGGCTCCGCAACAAGGATATCGCACGCGTGATCGGCCGCACCGAGGAGACGGTAAAGGTTCATCTCAAGCACATCATGTCGAAGCTCGACGCGGCCGATCGCACCGAGGCGGTGACGATCGCGCTGCAGCGCGGGATCATCCACATTGACGACTGATCCGTCGTCGGCACGAGTGGATGGTCTCATCCACGCGCGGCCAGATGGACGTTGATCGAGCTTCGCGTGCTCCGGAAGTTTCCGAATGGCGACGACGGACATCATCTCACGCGATTTCGACTTTCTTCATGGCCGCTGGCGCGTGCGCAATCGGCGCCTCCTGCGCCCGCTCACCGGCTCGAACGAGTGGGCGGAATTCGAGGGTACGTCGGTGGTGCGCGCGGTCTGGGACGGGCAGGGCTGTCTCGAGGAGTGGGAGGGCGACGCACCCACCGGCCACATCAGCGCGGTGTCGCTGCATCTCTGGGATCCTCGTGCACATCAGTGGAGCATGCACTGGGCGACGCGCGCGGATGGGAAGCTCGGCGTGCCCACGGTAGGCTGCTTTGCGAACGGGCGCGGAGACTTCTTCGCGCACGAAGACTTCGAGGGACGCGCGATCTTTCTGCGACTTCGCTGGGAACCGCGGGGCGCCAATGCATGCCGCTTCGAGCAGGCATTCTCCACGGACGGCGGTGCCACGTGGGAGACCAACTGGCAGATGGAGTTCACGCGCGCTGCGAACGCCGACGTCTTCGCGATGCGAGCTCCGGTTCGCGCCCGCGAAGGAGCGTGCGACTTCGACTACCTCCACGGCAGCTGGCGCGTGCACAATCGCCGGCTGCGCGCCTCCCTGGCTCTCGCCACCGAGTGGTACGAGTTCGACGGCGACGTCACGGAAAGCGCCTTCTGGGATGGCGACGGCAATCTCGAGGAGTACGACGCGGTGCTCCCCGACGGCGTGCGGCTGCGCGGCCTCGCCCTCCGACTCTACGAGCCCGACGCTCAGCGGTGGACGATTCGCTGGGCCAGCGACGCGACGGGAACGCTCGATCCGCCGATGACCGGCGCATTCATCGACGGCCGCGGCGCGTTCTACAGCCAGGAGCGCTACGACGGGCGGATGATCTTCGTGCGCTTTCTCTGGACGCACCGCGGGGAGCGCAGCGCGCGCTGGGAGCAATCCTTCTCGATCGACGGCGGCAAGACGTGGGAGATGAACTGGATCATGGACTTTTCCCGCACTGGTACTTGAGCCGGAAACGTCCAAACCACATCCATTTCTCATGCGATTTTTCACTGTAGTCGCGATCGCGGTCGCATCTCTTTCGCGGGGAGCGAGCGCTCAAAGCACGGATACTGCCACGAGCGCCGCGCCCGGCGAGCGCGCACGCCAGTCGACGAACGACGCATGGTGGACAGGTCCGATGCTCGCCGCGTCGCCGAATACGCTACCGCCCGGACACTTTCTCGTCGAGCCGTACATCTACGATGTGCGCACGCCGCATTCCAACGGCTTCGGATCGCTCACGTACATCAACTTCGGCCTCGCGAACAACTTCACCGTCGGAGTAATTCCTACCTTCGGCTTCAACATGGTGAGCGAGGGAATGAACAGCTCGGGAATCGGCGTCGGCGATGTCTCGCTCCTCGCGCAGTATCGGCTGACGCAATTTCACGAGGGCAGCTGGGTGCCGACGACCGCGATCGTCGTTCAGGAGGGATTGCCGGTAGGGAAGTACGACAGGCTCGGCAGCAGACCGACTGACGGGATGGGCGGAGGCGCGTACTCGACGCAGCTCTCACTCTACTCGCAGAGATTCTTCTGGATGCCCAACGGCCGGATTCTCCGCACGCGACTCGACCTCTCGCACACCTTCTCCAACAGCGTGCGCGTAGAGGATGTCAGTGTCTACGGAACGGGAGCCGGCTTCCGCGGGCGCGCGAAGCCGGGGATGTCGCAGTTCGTCGATCTCGCGGGAGAGTACAGTGTGACGCAGCGCTGGGTGCTCGCGCTCGATCTCACCTACCGGCACGGGACGAGCACGAAGGTAAGTGGCTTCGACAGCGTTGATCCGGAGACGCCGAGCGTCTTTTTCGAGTCGGGGTCGAGCGATGCGTTCGGCTTTGCGCCGGGCGTCGAGTACAACTGGTCGCCGAACTTTGGTGTGCTCGTGGCAGCGCGCATCATCACGAGGGGGCACAACACGGCATCGTCCGTGACGCCGGCAATCGCGCTCAACATGTTCTTCTGAGCGGGCCGGGCCTCGCCACCCTCTCCACAGTAGGCGGCCGCCGACGCGGGTGCAGGTTGTCATCGGGTCGCTTATTCGTCGTTTAACATTGAGCGACGGCGCCGCGCGATCGGCCGATCAGCGTGCGCGCATGCCCCAATGGAGACCGGAGTGCCCAACATCACACGCACGAAGTGGATGGCGATCGCCTCCCTCGTCGCCTGCGCTGCCCTCGTCGGCGCGCGTCCCTACGAATCTCCGCTCCTCGCCGAGTGCAGTGAGGCGATGTCGACGATGATGTCGAGCATGCGGATCACGTCACACGGCAGCGCCGACGCGGACTTCGCCGCAATGATGATCCCGCACCACGAGGGTGCGATCGCGATGGCGCGATCCGAGCTTCGTCACGGAAAGAACGAGCAGCTACGGCGCCTCGCGCAGGAGATGATCATCACCCAGCAGCAGGAGATCGTCGCGATGCGTATGGCCGCGCCGGGCGAATCAGCCGCCGGCAACGGGGAGAAGTGAGATGAGCAGCAACTCGAAGGTGATTGCGCTGGCCACCATGCTCATTCTCGCGACCGCCTCCCTTGCTCGCGCGCAGAAGAATCCTCCGCCGCTCACACCCACAGGCCCTGGACAGTCTCCCGGCTCCGTGACGGACGGCGCGATTCCCGTCACCAGTCACGATCGCGTGTACGTGGCGGAGCAGTTCTCGAATACCGTCTCCGTCATCAACCCCGACGACAACACCCTCCTCGGCGTCATCCGCCTGGGTGATCCCCAGCCCGGCAACATGAGCCCACTGTACAAGGGCGAGTTGCTCGTGCACGGAATGGGCTATTCACCGGATCATACGACGCTCGCCGTCGTCTCCGTGGGAAGCAACTCGGTCTCCTTCATCGAGACGTCCAATAACTCGGTGAAGCACGTGACCTATCTTGGCAGATCGCCGCACGAAGCGTTCTTCACTCCCGACGGAAGCGAGGTCTGGGTGACCGTGCGTGGCGAGGACTACGTCGCAGTCCTCGATGGAAAGACGTACGCGGAGAAGACGCGCATCACTGTTCCCCCGGGCCCGGGGATGCAGATTTTTTCGCCTGACGGAAAGTATGGCTACGTCTGCTCGTCGTTCACGCCGCAGCTATCGATCATCACCGTCGCCGACCACAAGATCGTCGCGACCATCAAGCAGGAAAGCCCTTTCTGCCCGAACATCGCGGCCACCCCGGACGGCAGGCAGGTGTGGTTCACGCTCAAGGACATCGGACATACCGTGGTGTTCGATGCGCATCCGCCATTCAAGATCCAGAAGATCCTCGACACTGGACCGGTCACGAACCATGTGAACTTCGCGAACATTCCCGCGGGCATCTTCGCGTACGTGACAGTGGGCGGATTGAATCAGGTTCAGGTTTTCAAGACGACGGACTTCTCGAAGGTCGCGACCATTCCCGTCGGCAAGCTGCCGCACGGCATTTGGCCATCGGGCGATGGGAGCATGATGTACGTGGGGCTCGAGAACAGCGACGCGCTATCGGTGATCAACACCGCGTCGAACAAGGTGATCGCGACGATTCCCATCGGACAGGCGCCGCAGGCGCTTGCGTACGTCCCGAACGCCGTGCCGTCGGGAAGCGGGAAGGGCAATCTGCAGCCGCTCGAGGACGCCGGCCACGCCGTGCATCTCTCGCTGGGACCGCCGAGCAATGGCAAGGCGAAGGTTGCGGATATGGGACCAACGAGCGTGACGATCTTCGATCAGGGGCTGACGCAAATCGTGCAGGCGGCGGTGACGGGGCTCAAGCCAAAAACATCGTACGTCCTCGTGCTCTCGACGCTGCAGAACGGTCGCGGCGATCTGCAATCGCTCGCTTCGTTTACGACGAACCTCGCCGGTGCGGCGATCGTGAACGCGGTCGGCCCGATCCGGCAGCTCGTGCAGGGCGAGAGCAGGAATCCACGGAGATATCTCGTGATCACGACGGGGACGGCGGATCAGACGGGCGAGGTGGTGCAGGTCCAGGTGCAGTAGCACCTCGACCTGACGGTGCGAGTGCGGTGCTGGCGAACAACTTGCCTTGTAGCTCTCGTGTCCAGATAGACCGCCCCGCCTCTCACCTTCGGCACGAACATGCAGCCACGCAGCGATAGAGGCGAGTCCGCGCTCGAACCCGACGTGGATGTCGGCGCGCCCGCCGTCGCGCCCCTCGGAGCGGATCAGGCGGTGCCCGATATCGATGAGACCGGCGCCGCGCTCGGCACGCTACAAGGACTGTCGACTGCCGTCTGGATCCTTGCGGTCCTCGCGGTCATCTACACTATCTACTTCGCGAGAGAATTTCTGCTGCCGATCGTGTTTGCGGTGCTGCTCAACTTCCTCTTGAGCCCCGTCATTCGGCTGCTCTCGCGACTCAGGATATCACCGCCGTTCGGCGCGCTGATCGTCATCCTCGGCATGTTGGCTGCGGTCGGGCTCTCGGGCTACGAGCTAGCCGGACCCGTCGAGCGATTCGCCACGGACGCTCCGGCCACTCTGTCCACGGCGGAAGCGAGGCTAACCAAGCTCCTCAAGCCGCTACAGCGCGCGAGCAAGACCGCCGAGCAGGTTGCGAACGCGGCAACCGCGACCGCTGGTGGCTCCTCACCCTCGGGGTCCGCCAAGCCGACGCAGGTGGTAGTTGCCGGACCGAGTCTCATCACGCGGTTCTTCGGCACAACGCAGCGAGTGGTGGGCGCCATCCTCGAAGTGACGATTCTCTTGTACTTCCTCCTCGCCGCGGGGGACCTCTTTCTGCAAAAGCTCATCAAGGTCCTGCCCGGCGGCAGCGAACGAAAGCTCGCCGTGCAAATCGCGCGCGAAACGGAGGCATCGATCTCCACGTATCTCCTTACGACTTCACTCGTGAACGCAGTGGAAGGAGTGGTCGTCGCGCTGATCATGTGGGCGTGGGGAATGCCGAGCCCCATCCTGTGGGGGCTGCTCGTCTTCGCACTGGAGTTCATTCCGTACCTCGGCGCTCTCGCGATGTCGGCGATTCTGATGATCGCTGCCCTCACGACCTTCGATTCTGTCGGGCATGCCCTGCTCGTTCCTGGCAGCTTTATCGCGGTAAATCTCATTCAGGGAAATTTCGTCAGTCCCATCCTTCTCGGTCATCGTCTCGCGCTCAACCCCGTTGCACTGTTCGTAGGTCTCGCCTTCTGGTTCTGGGTGTGGGGAATTCCGGGCGCCTTCATTGCGGTTCCTCTCGTTGCGACATTCAAGATCTTCTGCGATCACATTGGCGTGCTCGCGTCGATCGGCGAATTCCTCGGACAGCGTGATGACGAGGAGCGGCGCGCGCTCGTACGCGTATCGGTGCGCACTCCACGTCAGGCGCCGAGGGTGAGCTGAGCTTGCGGCGGTGAAAGAATACGCGCTCCGCACGCACATCCACGTCCCCGCCCGGATCGATCACGCCTTCGCCTTCTTCGCCGACGCCGCGAACCTCGCTCGCATCACGCCCCGCGAGCTCGGCTTCGCGATCGCGACGCCGCTCCCGATCGCGATGGCGGCGGGCACGCTCATCGACTACACGATCAGGCTCTGGGGCATTCCGATGCGCTGGCGCACACGAATAGCGGTGTGGGAGCCGGGCGTTCACTTCGTCGACGAGCAGCTCTCGGGGCCGTATGCGAAGTGGGTGCACACGCATCGCTTCACGAGCGTGAATGGCGGCACCGACATTGACGACGAGGTAGTGTACGCGCTGCCGTTCGGGGCGCTCGGCCGCCTCGCCGCGCCACTTATCCGGCTGCAGCTCGCGCGGATCTTCCGCTACCGAGAGACCGAGGTGTTGAGACTTCTTAACGAGCCCTCGGGGGCCGTTTAGCACTCTCGGCATGGACGCACGCGCCCCGGGCACGTAGCTTCTCCTCGCTGCCGAGCCCGTTCCAACCACCGCAAGCGCCCAGGGCACATGGAAGAGACGCCACCGCCTCGCCTCGTCGAAGCGCTCGCCGACCGGTATCGCCTCGAGCGCACGCTCGGCGCCGGCGGAATGGCGACCGTCTATCTCGCGCAGGATCTTCGGCACTCGCGAAGCGTCGCGGTGAAGGTGCTGCGCCCCGAGCTCGCCGCGGTGATCGGCGCCGAGCGCTTTCTCGCGGAGATCAAGACGACGGCGGCGCTTCAGCATCCGCACATCCTCCCGCTCTTCGATTCGGGACAGGCGGACTCCTACCTGTTCTATGTGATGCCCCTCATCGAGGGCGAGTCGCTGCGCGATCGTCTGAATCGCGAGCACCAGCTTCCCGTCGACGATGCGGTGCGTCTCGCGAAGGAGATCGGCTCGGCGCTCGACTACGCGCATCGCCACGGCGTGATTCACCGCGACATCAAGCCTGAGAACATCCTCCTGCACGACGGATCCGCGCTCGTCGCTGACTTCGGCATCGCGCTCGCGGTGAGTCATGCCGGCGGCAATCGCATGACGGAGACCGGCCTCTCGCTCGGCACTCCCAGCTACATGAGCCCGGAGCAGGCGACGGGCGAGCGCGGACTCGATGCACGCTCCGACGTGTATAGCCTGGGCGCGCTCCTCTACGAAATGCTCGCGGGCGAGCCGCCGCACACCGGGCCGACAATGCAGGCGGTGATCGCCGCGGTCGTCACGAAGGAGCCGGAGCAGCTCAACATTCGGCGCAAGTCGGTGCCGGCGAACGTGAACTTCGCGGTGCACAAGGCGCTGGCGAAGCTCCCGGCGGATCGCTTCGCGACCGCTGACCAGTTCGTGCGCGCGTTAAGCGAGCCAGCGACTGGAGCGATGATGGCGTCGACCGCCGGCTTCACGCCCGCCGCCGCTCCGCCGGCGTCGAGAGCGCGAACGATCGCGCTCCTCGCCGCGATGCTGTTTCTCGCGGCGCTCGCGGCATGGGGCTGGCTGCGCCCGCGCGAGCATCCCTTCATGAATCGATACGCGATGCTCCTTCGCGACAACGAAGGGATCGTCGCCGGATCGCTCGGCGGTCGCGTCGCAGTGTCCCCCGACGGCAAGCGCATCGTGTACGCCGGACGCGGCGACGCCGGTACACGGCTCTGGCTGAAGGACGCGGACAAGGTGCGCCCGACTCCGATCACCGGAACCGATGGCGCGTCGTCCCCATTCTTCTCGCCGGACGGACGCCAGGTTGGCTTCGTCGTAAACGGCAAGTCCGTTCGCGTCCTTCCCCTCGATGGCGGATCCTCGCTCACGCTCACCGATAGCGCCAACGCGACCGCGGCAGACTGGGGCAGCGACAATTACGTGTACTTCGAGGCGGACTCCGGGATCAGTCGCATCCCTTCGACCGGCGGCCATTCCGAGGCCGTGTACAAGTTTCCACCCGGCGGGAAGGTGCTCGGCGCCGAGTGGCCCGTGGTATTGCCGGGCGCCAAGGGAATGGTTTTTCGGTTGCGCCGCGAAGGACAAGGTGTCGCCGACTTCGAGATCGTCGCGATGGAGCTGCCAAAGGGAGAGCCGCACGTGCTCATGCGCGGTATCTATGCGCGCTACTCGGAGTCGGGCGATCTCGTCGTCGTCAGCGCGGATGGCAAGCTGTTCGTCGTGCCGTTCGACGCGAGGAAGCTCGCGCTCACGGGGCCTCCGGTCGCGCTGTATGAGGGGCTCGAGTCGAACGCGTTCAGCTCCGAAGTCGCGCTTTCGAAGGCGGGCACCCTGATCTACATGACGCTGAGCCAGAGATCTGCGCGCGAGCTCGTATGGGTCACGAGGGAAGGATTGGCCAGCCCCGTGGACGCCGCGTGGAAAACGGGCGGGACGATCTCGAGCTTTTCACTGTCGCCGAACGGACGATCGATCGCGCTCGACGTGCTGAGAGCGGCGGGATCCGATGTCTGGGTGAAGCAACTTCCAGGAGGGCCCTTTTCGCGGATCACCTTTGGCGATACGGCGGCCTTTCGACCATCGTGGATGCCCGACGGAAGCAGCGTGGTGTATTTGCTCGATCGCGGCGACGGCGGCGGCATTCCCGCCGTGCGACGCGCTGACGGAGTCGGAGCGCAGCGTAAGCTCCTCGCGACGAGTCACGCGAACGGACAGGCGTTCGTGTCGCAGGACGGAAAGTGGCTCATCGTGCGAAGTGTTGTCGGAGAGATGGGGAACGGCGACATATTCGCCGCTCATTTGGGCGACACTGCTCTCGTGCCGCTCGTCGCGACACCGGCGCGCGAGCTCACTCCGTCGCTATCGCCCGACGGAAAATTTCTCGCGTACTCCTCCGATGAATCCGGAACGAACGAGATCTTCGTCCGTCCGTTTCCCGATGTGGCCACGGCACGCTGGCAGGTTTCGACGTCGGGCGGAAACGCGCCCGTCTGGTCTCACAGTGGCAAGGAGCTCTTCTTCCGGAATGGTCGCAACGAGCTGCAGGCGGCGCAGGTGAGCGAGTCGCCGACGTTCACGGTCGGCGCGCAGAAGGTACTCTTCCCGCTGTCGCCCTTCACCTTCGGCGGCCCGGTGCAGCAGCTCAGCGTTGCGCCCGATGACAAGCGCTTCCTGATGCTGCGTGAGACGACGGCCGGAGAGACGGGGACGCTCATCGTGAGCGAGCACTGGTTCGAGGAGCTGAAGGCGCGCTCGCAGAAATAACTTTGCGCGATCGCTTTCTGCCGCGCGGTGAATCTCGCAGGATGTGTCGGCTTCGACCCTTTTTCCTTGCCGCAATTGTCACCGTTGTGGCGCGGCGGCTCTCCGCTCAGAGCATCGCGCGCGGCGACACGCTGCACATCCGCCTGCTCGACCGGCTCGCGAGCCATCATTCTGCTCGAGTAGCTCGATCGACGACTCGGCGCTAGTGAGTCGGCAGCTGCCTCAACGCGCGCTCGAGCTCATCAACCAGCATCTCGCCATCGGCGGCGGTGAACGGCATCGGCGGACGGATCTTCACCACATTGTGGTACGGTCCGTCGGTGCCGAGCAGGATGCCCCGCTCGCGCATCCGATTCGCCACGAACGACGCTTCGGCACCCGCCGGCTCGAGCGTCTCCCGATCGCGCACGAGCTCGACGCCCCAGAATAGCCCCGAGCCGCGAACGTCGCCCACGATCGTATATCGCTCCACGAGCGCGCGAAGCCGAGCGCCCATCGTCTTTCCCACCGCGAGCGCGTGCGCCTGCAGCCCTTCGTCCCGCACGACGTCGAGGACCGCGAGACCGACCGCGCACGACACGGTATTTCCGCCGAAGGTGCTGAAGTACTCCATCCCGTTGTCGAACGCATCCGCTATCGCACGCGTCGTTGCGACGGCCGCGAGCGGATGCCCATTGCCGAGCGGCTTCCCCATCACGACGATGTCCGGCGCGACCTCCTGATCTTCGAAAGCCCAGAAGCTCGTGCCCATTCGGCCGAGCCCCGTCTGCACCTCGTCGGCGATACATACGCCGCCAGCGCTTCGCACGTACTCGTAGACACGAAAGAGGTAGCCAGGCGGCAGGATGAGCTGTCCTCCGACGCTCGGGCAGGTCTCCGCGATGAATCCGCCGACGCCTCTGCCGCTCTCCTGAATCATTCGAATCGTATCGGCCACCGACGCCGAGTACTTTGCTCCGGCGTCGCGGTCGAAAGCCTTGTACGCACCCCGATACACGTCCGGCAGCGGCACCGCGTGAACCCAATCCGGTGCTCCGCTGCCGCCGGGACCATCATGCTTGTAGGGACTCAGATCTACGAGCGACGTGGTGTTGCCGTGATACGCAGCCTCGAGCACGATCATATCGCGATTTCCCGTGTACGCGCGCGTGAGCCGAAGCGCGAGCTCGTTCGCCTCGCTGGCCGAGTTCACGACGTAACACACGTCGAGCGATGCCGGGAAGGTCGCGAGCAGGCGATCCGCGTACTCGACGAGCAGGTCGCTCAGATAACGCGTGTTCGTGTTGAGGAGTCGCATCTGCGCGACCGCGGCATCAACGACACGCGGATGCGAGTGCCCGACGTGCGGCACGTTGTTGTACGCGTCGAGATAGCGTCGGCCCACGTCGTCGTAGAGATGCTGCATCCAGCCGCGCACGATCTTCACGGGCTCGCAGTACGCGATGCTGAGATTGCCCCCGATCACCGCGCGTCGCTCGGCGAGCGTCTCGGCGCGGTCCAGCCCCGGAGGAGGGAATCGATCGAGCGGCACTCGCGCAAGGAGATTCGGATCCGGGCAAAGCGCTCGCCACACCGCGCGCTGCGACGCTCGCGCGACGCCCGGGAAGCTCGTGCCGAGATCTAGGATGTCGGTGACGATCTGAAAATGCAGATGAGGCGTCCATCCGCCGTTCACGGCAGCAGGGCCGAGCGTTGCGATCTTCTCGCCTGCCTTCACCGTGCGCCCGGGTAGGAGGGCGTCGAGCGACTTCCGACTCAGATGCCCGTAGAGCGTAAAAAACGGCGTGCCGTCATCGGTCTCGTGACGCAGCACGACGACCGGTCCGTAGTCGAGCGGTGCGCGTTCGTCACGCGAGGCGTGGACCACGCCATCGAGCGGCGCAAACACCGGCGTGCCCACCGCCGCGAACAGATCGAGCCCGATGTGGATCGTGCGGGAGTCGATCGACCGATCGGCATCGCCGCCGAACATTGGCGCCGTGTAGATGAGACGGGCCTCGTCGTAGCGCCCGATCGAAAGCGTGACGCCGGCCGTTCGCATCGCGCCGAATATCCGTTCGGTGACATCCGGCTCGGCATTGCTCGCCGGATCGCCGACGATGAACGGACTCGAAACTCCAAAATCGAGCACGAGGCTCGGTGCTCGCTGCGGATCGATGCCGAGCAAGGCGGGAATGGACTCGAGACTTTCCAGGTACTCGACCACGCGTTCGCTTGCCGGCGAGATGCGCTTGCCCGCTGCCTCGCGAAATACTGCCTCGGCGAGCGAAAATGGAATGTCGGCGAGAAGCGGCAACGTGCGCGCGATCGCGGACTGACTCACGCCGAGATACTCGTTGTCGGGACGCTGCCGCTGCTGGTCGGCGGCGATGCAGACGCTCGTGCACAGCCTGAGCGCGACCAGTCCGAAAAGTGCGGCCAGCTCTTCATCCGTCGGCGACATGCGCTCGCTGTAACCTCTCACGAGCTGCGCCGCGATGGAGAGCGGATCGCCCTCGCCGAAGATGACGTACGCGATCGCTATCGCGAGATCCGCTATGCGATAGCTGTGCGTCATGTCTCCGAAGTCGACTACTCCCGTAACCGACTGAGCGGCGGACTCGATGTCCGCTCCGCCGCCCACCAGCACGTTGTAGTCGTTCGGATCACCGTGGATCGCCGAGCGGGGGAGGCGATCGAGAAGCGGCGCGACTCGCTCGTCGAACGTAGCCATCAGCTGGTCGATCGTGCTTCCGAGGTCGGTATCCGTGACGAGCCCGCGATAGCGCGACACGATCTCGCGGCCCCGCGCGAGATCCCAGTAGAAATCGCGATGGATGGCCGGCGTATCGAAGTCCTCCAGCGCAGAGGCGAGCGCGCCCACGCCGCGCCCGAAATCCACGAGTAGCTCGCTCGAACGACGCGTGGCGAGGCCCAGCGGCTTTCCCGGGAGCCACGAGATTACCCAGGCGAGATGCTCGCGACCATCAATGCCAGCGACGGTCACGAGTGACTCGCCAGCGGCGGTGCGCAACACCCGCGGCGTGAAGTCGAGACGAGTCGCCACGTGGCTCATCGCGGCCTGCTGCGCCTCGAGCATCGCGCGCTGCTCGAGGGCGTTCGCAATCTTGAGCACGAAGCGCTCGCCATTCGGACGCTCGATCCGAAAATTCTGATCGCGCTCGCTCGTCAGCTCGCTTGCGACGCCATCGATGCCGAAGTGCTCGCGTGCAACGCGCTCGGCTGTGGGAGTGTCGAAGCGAGGGGTGTGCTCGAGCATGGTGCACGAAGCTAGCGCCGAGGGACCCCCGCTGAAAGACGAGAACGGCCCTCGGTCAGTGCGAAGCGCTGCCTTGCAGCTTCTTGAGGAAGTCTGTAGCGGCGCCACTCTGCCCACCGTCCTTCGATCCTCGGAGCATCCCTCCGAGTATGCTCGCCAGCAGTAACCCGTTCGAGAGGTCATGGCCGCAAGGCTGCTGCCGCGGTGCGGGCGCGCGGGTTGGCATGCAAGCAGTCATCTGTCCGATCAGAAGGCGAGCGCTCGAGCTATCCGTGCAGTCATCCTATTGCTGTCCGAGGATCGCAACTGGATCACCATCGTGGCGTACGCAGATCGCCTCTCCGTTCGTCGCCATACCACATTCGCCACCGTCTTCGCTCGATGTTGTGAACGTGAAGTCTCCGGACCGCAGAGCCGGAATCGTCGGTGCACCGTTGCCGTTCGAATATCCCCAGCAGTAGATCTCCCCCGCGCTCGTGCGCCCGCACGCATGATCGTCATCTACATCTACGGTGACGAACGTGTGGCCGCCGGCGACGGGAATGGGACTTGTATAGCAGAGATTCCCTTCGGAGCAGGATGGCGCCTGAACGCCGCTTCCCAATTCGCCGTACGTGTCCGAGCCCCAGCAATACGCATTCCCAGATGCCGTAGTGCCACACGTAGCAGCATCACCGGCGCTGATGCGCGTGAATGCAATGCCATTGTGGACGACGACGGCTAGCGAATCGTCCACGAGCGTGCCGTCACCGATCTGTCCACTGTGATTGCTTCCCCAGCACTCCGCCGCGCCATTCGTGTCGATCCCGCAGATGTGGGATCCCGCTCCGGCACTGAGCTGGCTCCAATGTTTCCCGTGACCGACTGCGACGGGAGTCCAGCACTGGATGGCGCATCCAACGGGCGGTGTAAACAGGATGTTCTCCGTGCCCGCGTTGCCCCAGCACCACGCGGTTCCTGCCGCATGGAGCCCACATGCACGATCACCTGAATTCGACAGCGACACGAGCGTAACGCCATTGATCTTCTGTGGGAGCATGCTGCCCTCTCCAACCGCGTGGACGCCGCCCCAGCAGTACGGAACTCCAGCGCTCGTGAGCGCGCACGTCCATCCCCTGCCCGCAGCGATCGAGACGAAGCTCAAGCCGCCGAGAACACGCTCTGGTGCGGGATCGCCCTCGTACAGAAACGTCTGCGTTCCCAGCTGACCGACGTAGTCACTGCCCCAGCACCATGCTTCGTGCGCCGCATTCAGCCCGCACCCGTGGTCACCGGCGTTCGTGACGCTCGTGAAGGCGACGAGTGCGACCGTGACGGGAATGTGTGCAACCGCGTTGTCGACGCGGGCTGTTATTGTGGCCGTGCCGACCGCGTGGGCAAATGCGCTATGAAACGTGGCTGTCACTACAATGCTGTCACTCGTTGCCCGCCACAGGAATGCGGTTAGGCAGCTCGGTGCCCAATAAGTCGTACGTGTGATAGATCCATGGTGCGGCGTTCGCACCCGGAACTATGTTGAGCGAAGCGGGCAACACGGTGATCGTCTTCACAACGCGCGCGTCCGCCGCGATACCAACTGTATCCACGAACCCTTCGCTCGTGGCAGTGATGCGTGCATTCCCGGAACCGTGGAGATGAACGACGCCAGTTGAGCTAACCGTGGCGATGCCGGGATCCAAGGCCGCGAAGGCTACAGCGCGCCCGGGAAGCGAATCGTGGCTCGGACCACCTGCTACGGCGTGCAACTCTATCGAGTCGAGACCATAGAGCTCCGCCCCATTCGGCGTGACCGTGACTCGCGTGACTGGCTCTCGCACGACCTTGAGCGAATACGTCCCGCTTGCGTTTCCGGAAGTTGCCGTGAGGACCACGGTGCCGATCGCATTTGCGTCAACATGTATTCCGTCTATCGTAGCGATCGACGAGTTGGCCGAGGTCCAGGTGACGGCATGTTGAATGGCTTGATGCGACCGATTGAAGACGGTAACAGTCGGGAGATACGAAGTCGCATCGGGATACGTCGTCGCCGTGTCGCTCGATAGCTCCACCGTCGCGGGGCTCGTATTGTCTTGCGGCTCCGTGCTTCCCCCGCAAGCCGATGCAGCGATGATGGCCACCAGAAGAAAGCCAGAACGAAACGTCATTCGATGCCTTGGACGGAGTCGTTATCGGGTGCCAACATCGGGGCCGCAGCGAAGCGCGGGACTCGATAACCGTGACTTGCCCACGGTGCGACAACAATAGGAGTACCGATCACTTCCGCAATAGCGCGCGTGCGTCACCGCCGATCTTGTTGGTGTGCATCGACCCACTATAGAAACGACCCCCCGACTCGAGAGCCGGGGGGTCGTTTCAAAGCGTTACACCTTAGCGAGCTACACCCTCACCCTCACCACCCCAACGAAATCTCCGCCCTCGTATACAGATACCGCCCGTTATACCCAAACGGGCTCGCCGCCGCCCACGGGAAGGTGTTGTCGTTGTTGTTGTACTCCGCCTTCGGCTGATCCGGGTACACATCGAACAGGTTGCGCGCACCGATCGAGAGATTGACGGCGTTGAAGCGATAGCCGATCTCTGTGTCGACGAGCGTCTTTCCGCCGTAGCGTTCCGCATCTGTAAAGCTCGGCTGCGCGGACTCGAAGCTGCCGAAGTACGACACGCGTGCGAGCGCATGAAAGCGCGAGAGCGAGTACTGCGTGGTCAGCGTACCGCGCCAATCCGGACGCTCCTTCTCGATCCCCAGCGTCGTCACCAGATCGAGGATGCTCGTCACATCCGTGTTGCGACCCTGGAGCACCGCGGGGAGCGGATCGACGCGCGTGATCTTGTTGCGGGTGTAGTTCGCGCCGAGGTTGAAGTCGAACGAACCGTTGCCGGCGGGCATGCGATAGTTCGCGGTCGCGTCGATGCCGTCCGTCTTCGTGTCGAGACCGTTCGTGAAGAACTGGACGCCCGCGATCCCCGTGATCCCCGAGTCGGCGAGAATGTTCTGCGCCACGGTGTCCGCGAAGGTCGCGCCGAGCAGGATGCGGTCGGTGATCTTGATGTGGAAGTAGTCGACGGTGAGCGTGAAGTTATCCACCGGAGTGTACGCGAAACCGCTGCTGATGTTGACCGACTTCTCTTCCTTGAGCGGCTTCGCCCCGAAGATTTGCGCGGCGCGCGCGTCGACGGGGAAGTTGCCGATCTCGTAGAGCTGGCCGCCAATGAAGTTCGTGGTGATGTGGCTGAAGTAACTCTGTGCCAATCCCGGTGCGCGGAATCCGTTGCTCAACGAGCCGCGAATCACGAACTGCTTCGCGGGCTGATAGCGAAGGGCGAGCTTCCCCGAGACGTTCGATCCGAAGTCGCTGTAGTGCTCGACCCGCCCCGCGACGTTCGCGAGAAAGTTCGGCGTGAGATTCGTCTCGAGATCGACATACGCGCCGATGTTGTTTCGGCTGTGATCACTCGCATCCTGCGGGCGGAACCCGCCGAAGCCGGACGATCCTGCCGGCGCCGCACCGCTCGGGTCACTGCCCGCGGAGTCCTGCGCCTGGTGGCCGCCGTTCACGTACGACGCGAGCTCACCCGCCTGAATCTGATAATCCTCACCGCGAAAAAGCACTCCCGCCGCGACGTTGAGGGGCGCGTGCAAACCGACCTCGAACGCCTTCGAGCCGTTGATGCCCAGCTCGTACTCGCTGCGACGCAGCCTCCCCGCGTAGAAACTCGTCTGATTCGAAATGCCCGGATCATCTGCGGTGCCAAGAACCCCGTCGGCGCCCGGCGCGCATGCAACATCGAGACAGGGGCCGAGCGACGGGTTGTTCGTGTTGCGCAGGTGATAGTCGAAGGTGCTCAGTCCGTACGAGCCGCCGAAGTCGAGCGACCATCCGGCCGCCGTCGTGCGGATACCGCCCGTGGCCGAGTAGTCCTTCGCGGTAGGATTGAACTCCGGGAGGAAGCCTTGCGGATAGATCTCCTGCCAGTTGCGATTGCTGTCGAGATAGCGCCAGAAGGCGTTGCCGGTGCCGAAGTGATCGCTGAATCCGCCGAAGGCGTAGACCTCGGTGTTGCCGCTCGCACTCAGCGGCATGCGGAAGTTCGCGAACGTCTGTCCGTTGCGAAGCTCGCCGTCGCCCCAGTGATAGTTGGGCTGCTTGAGGCTGTTGTTCTTGTGGATGATCTTGCCCGTGAGCGTGTCGATGTCGTCCGTGATGCCGTTCGCATCGGCGAGGAACTTGTCCGGCCACGCGCGGTTCGTCGCGTCGTCGTGCTTGAACTCCCCGAAGAGCGCGAGCGAGCCGCGGCCGAGCTTGAGCCCAACGCCGCCGTTGAGATCGACGCCGGCGCCGTCGTGCGGATAGTCGGCCGTGAAGTACTGCCCGCCCTGCACGTTCAGAAATGGCGTGAACGGCCCTTCCTTCATCTTGATGTTGACGACGCCCGCGATCGCGTCGGAGCCGTAGTCCGCCGCGTCACCGTCGCGCAGCACTTCCACCCGCTCGATCGCGCCGCCAGGGATCGCGTTGAGATCCACACCGCTCGAGCCCGCGCCCATTCCGTAGGCGAAGGTGTTGAGGAGCGCCGTCTGATGCTGGCGCCATCCATTGATGAGCACGAGCGTGTGATCGGGCGAGAGACCGCGCAGAGTGAACGGCTGCACGATGTCCGTGGCATCCGTGACGCTCTGGTGCGGCATGTTGATGCTCGGCGACAGCTGCGCGAGAATTCGACCGGTTTCGGTCGTCCCCTGCTGCTGGATCTGTTCGGTGGTGAACACGTCGACCGGCACCGCGAGCTCGTCGGCCGCCTGGTGGCGCGCGCGCGATCCGGCAACGACCTCGACTCGCGCGAGCTCCACGGCGTTCGAGCCGAGTGCGAAGTCGGCGGTGACGGAGCCGGTTGCCTCGACGGTCACCGATTGCGTCGCGGGCGTGTGCCCGAGTGCGCGAACGCGAACGGTGTGCGTGCCGGCGGAGACGCCGCGGAATTCGTAACCGCCGCGCGCATTCGTCTGCGTGAGCAGCGCGGATGCATCGACCGTGACGACGGCGCCGATGACCGGACCCGTCGAGGAGTCGGTGACCGTGCCCTTGATGGTGCCGGATTGAGCAGCGACTGCGCTGCCGGCGAGAGCCAGCATGCAGGAGATACGAAGGACGAGTGACGAGGCGCGCATGAGTTCCCGGAGTGAACCGTGAATGGCGAATCGCTGTCCCCGCGTGAACGGAGGTTCCGGCATGCTGGGCGGGACCGGATACGTAGCGATCTCGTCACAGTACGAAATGCAGGCGGGGACGTCAACCTCTGCCAAGGGACAGATTCGCCCGACGGCGACGCGCGGACGGATGCACGCTACCTTCCGTGCATCGTTCGATGCGCGCCTATCCTCACACGGCCGAACAAGTATGCGAATCTCGTTTCATGCGTTCACGACTCTCGCACTGCTCGCTTCAGCGATGCCCTTGTCGGCCCAGTCACGCTGCAACGAAGCGGCCGTGCGCAAGCTCGCCGCAGTATCGGTCACCGAGCTCGCGGCGCCGGATCTCTACTTCAACGTCGTCGCGGGCCGCTCTGCCGTCGTCGGTCTCCCGTCCCTCGACACGCTCCGCAGGCTTCACGAAAACGAGCGAAGAAACGAGCAGCCCCACGTCTTCAGCATCTATAAAGTGGAAGCGACGTCGGACGGGTCGATGGCGTGGGACGATGGCAGCGTGCACGTCGAGTTCGACGACTCGGCGACCGGGAAGCACGTCGCCTACGATCTGACCTATCTTCGCGTGTGGAAGGTGGTGGCGGGGAAGTGCGTGACGGCCGCGATGTACGGGCGCCACGAGGAAGTGCCGGCAAGGTAGCAGGGGCCGCTATCATGTAGTATTGTCGCTCCGTCGCGTCATGCGGCGGAGCTGCAATTTTTTCTCTCCCCTTGATGTCTCAACAGTCGGTGCTGATGAGCAACGAGCCTGCCCGCACGGATACGAACGCGAAGGTGCTGGTGATAGTCGCGCCCTTGTCGGGCGTCATCGTGCCGCTCGAGGACGTGCCCGATCCGGCGTTCGCGCAGCGGCTCGTTGGCGACGGCGCCTCGATCGATCCGATGAGCAGTACGGTGCTCGCGCCGTGCGACGCGCGCGTGCTGCAGGTGCATCGCGCGAACCACGCGGTGACCCTGCTGGCCCAGGGGCTGGAGATCATCATCCATGTCGGCCTCGACACGGTGATGTTGAAGGGTGAGGGTTTCACAGCGCTCGTGAAGGAGGATGACATCGTGCGCCTCGGCGCGCCCCTTCTCTCCTTCGACGCGGATCTCGTCGCGCGCAAGGCGAGGAGTCTGCTGACACAGGTAGTGGTGACCAACGTCGACGCGATCGCGTCGATCGAGCGGAGTGAGGGGATCGTCACTGCGGGGCGAGACGTGCTGATGCGCATCGTGCTTGCGCCGTCGGCGGCTGTGAGCGTGTCGAGCACGGAAGCCCCGGCCGGAGATTCGCTTCGGTCTCATCCGGTGGTGATCACGACGGAGTCCGGGTTGCACGCGCGCCCGGCGGCGATGATCACCGCGGCCGCGCGGCGCTTTACCTCGGACGTGCGGCTGGTGAGCGGTGCGAAGGAGGCCAACGCGCGGAGCGTTGTCTCGATCATGTCGCTCGAGATCGCGGCGGGCGATGCGGTGACGGTGGTTGCGCGCGGGAGCGACGCAGCGCAGGCGATGGCGGCGATCGTGGAGCTGCTCGCGAGTGGCGGAAGCGATCAGGGCGCGCATTCGCCGGCTCCTGCGGCCGCATCCGCTGGCGCACCAGCCGCCGATCCCACCACGCGGGCAGCGGCGGCGCCTGCCCCCGCGGTCAGTACTGAGCTTCGAGGTGTCTCCGCATCGCCGGGTGTCGCTGTCGGCAATGTCTTTCAGTTCCGCCACGATGACGCCGTGAGCGAGCTGCATGCCGCCGATGCGCAGCAGGAGCGCCGCATCCTCGACGCCGCGCTCGTCGCCGCACGCTCGCAGCTCCACACGCTGCGCTCGCGCATGGCCGACGACGCCGACACGGGGCGTGCGGACATCTTCCGCGCGCACCAGGAGCTGCTCGAGGATCCCGAGCTGCTCGATGCCGCCGCGATCGGCATTCGTCACGGCGACAGCGCGGCCTTCGCGTGGAAGAAGGCGTACACCGCGCAGGCCGATCGCCTGCTCGCGCTCAAGAGCCAGCTGATAGCGGGACGCGCCGCGGATCTCCGCGATGTCGGCCGGCGCGTGCTGCGGCTGCTAGTCGATGGTGCTGCGGGCGGCACCTCCAGGCCGTCTGCGCAGGAAGTGCCAGAGGGATCGATCATCGTGGCCGAGGATCTCGCGCCGTCGGACACCGCGTCGCTCGATCGCACGCGCGTCCTCGGCTTCTGCACCACCTCCGGCAGCGCGACGTCGC
The DNA here is from genome assembly GCA_013697785.1 of Gemmatimonadaceae bacterium. GTDB lineage: Bacteria > Gemmatimonadota > Gemmatimonadetes > Gemmatimonadales > Gemmatimonadaceae > FEN-1250. The sequence goes on along the minus strand of JACCWE010000109.1, from coordinate 4,540 downwards.
ACGCCGCGATCCTGGCGCGCGGGCTCGGCATCCCGGCGATCGCTGGCATTGACCCGCGCGCCCTCGATCTCGCTTCGGGAACGCGCGTGATCCTCGACGCGGATGCCGGCGTGATGCGCCTCGCGCCGAGCGCCGCCCAGGAGGCGGAAATCGCGAGGCGGCGCGCATCGAGCGACGCGCTTCGCGCGAGCGAGCTCTCCGTCGCGCTGCGCCCGGCTCTCACCACCGACGGGCACCGCATCGAGGTCGTCGGCAACGTCGGCGATGCGAGGGAAGGCGCGCGCGTCGTCGAGATGGGTGGAGAGGGAGTCGGACTGCTCCGGAGCGAATTCCTCTTCATGCATCGCGACGCCCGCCCGAGCGAGGACGAGCAGGCCGAGAGCTACTCCGCCGTCGCGCGCGCGCTCGGGCCCGATCGGATACTCGTCATTCGCACGCTCGATGTCGGCGGCGACAAGCCGCTCGCCTATCTGCCGATCGGCGCCGAGCTCAATCCGTTCCTCGGCGAGCGCGGCGTGCGCTTCACGCTGAGCCGCCCGGACGTGATGCGCGAGCAGATCCGCGCGATCCTGCGCGCGTCGAAGGTGGGGAAGGTGGCGCTCATGTTCCCGATGATCGCGACGATCGCGGAATGGCGCGCGGCGCGCGCGATGGTCGAAGCAGAGCGTGCCGCGATGGGAGTGCCCGTGATCCCGATCGGCATCATGGTCGAGACGCCGGCCGCCGCAATGATCGCGGACCAGTTCGCGCGCGAGGCGAGCTTCCTTTCGATCGGCACCAACGACCTCACGCAGTACACCCTCGCGATGGACCGCACGAACCCCGCGCTCGCGCCGCAGGTCGACGCGCTGCACCCGGCGGTGCTGCGACTCATCGAGCGCACGGCCGCCGGCGCGCACGGCTACGGACGCTGGGTGGGCGTATGCGGCGCGCTCGCCGGCGATCTCGATGCGGTGCCGGTTCTCCTCGGACTCGGCGTCGACGAGCTCAGTGTCGACGTGCCGATCATTCCAGCGGTGAAGGCGCGCGTGCGCGGGCTGTCGATGGCGCTCTGCCGCGAGATGGCGGCCGAGGCGGTGAATGCGGAGGATGGCGCGGCGGTGCGCGCGATCGTCGCGAGATTTGCGGGCCGAAAAACCGGGAGCGCGACATGAGCTTCACTCGCTCGGCGTTCGGATCGCTGCAGAAGATCGGGAAGTCGCTGATGCTGCCGGTGTCGGTGCTTCCGGCGGCGGGAATTCTGCTCGGCGTTGGGAGCGCGAAGTTCAAGGCGCTTCCCGAGGTCGTCTCGAGCGTGATGGCGCAGGCGGGCGGCGCGATCTTCGGAAATCTTCCGCTGATCTTCGCGATCGGTGTCGCGCTCGGTCTTACGGGAAATGACGGCGTCGCGGCGCTCGCGGCGGTGGTCGGCTTCGCCGTGATGCTCGCGACGATGGGAGTGATGGCGCCGCTCCTCCACTACGATCCGAAGCTGGTGATGGGCATCCCGTCGATCGAGACGGGAGTGTTCGGCGGAATTCTCATCGGCGCGGTCGCGGCTGTGTTGTTCAATCGATACTATCGACTCACGCTTCCGGCGTATCTCGGATTCTTCGCCGGCAAGCGCTCGGTGCCGATTCTCACCGCCTTCGCCGCCGTGTTCGTCGGGATCGTGCTGAGCCTCATCTGGCCGCCGATCGGCAACGGCATCGATAGCTTCTCGCACTGGGCGGCCACGGCGCATCCGGCGACGGCGTTCGCACTCTATGGTGTGGTCGAGCGCGCGCTGCTTCCGTTTGGCCTGCACCACATCTGGAACGTGCCCTTCTTCTTCGAGGTTGGGACCTACACCGATCCCGCGAGCGGGAAGATCATCCACGGTGAGATCAACCGCTTCGTCGCCGGCGATCCGACCGCGGGAAATCTCGCCGGCGGATATCTCTTCAAGATGTGGGGCCTTCCCGCGGCGGCGCTCGCGATCTGGCGCACGGCGAAGCCGGAGAATCGCGCGCGCATCGGCGGCATCATGATCTCGGCCGCGCTCACATCGTTTCTCACGGGGATCACGGAGCCGATCGAGTTCGCATTTCTGTTCGTCGCGCCGGTGCTGTACGGAATTCATGCGCTGCTTGCGGGTGCGGCGTACTGGGTTGCCATCGAGCTCGGGATTCACCACAGCACGACGTTCTCGCACGGGCTGATCGACTACATCGTGCTCTTCCCGCACTCGACGCGCGGGCTGTGGCTCGTCCCGCTCGGCCTCGCGTGGGCGACGATCTACTATCTGATCTTCCGCACGCTCATCCTCGCCTTCGACCTGAAGACGCCGGGAAGGGAATCGGACGAGGCGGTGCAGGGGGCGGCGGACCGTGCGGCGGGGGCGGGTGCGACGCCGAGTGTCGTCGGCGACTCGATGGCGGCGAAGCTCGTCGCGGCGTTCGGCGGCGCGACGAACATCAAGGGACTCGACGCGTGCATCACCCGGCTCAGACTCGAGCTCTACGACAACGCGCGCGCGAATCCCGATGCGCTCAAGGCGCTCGGCGCCACCGGCGTGATGACGGTGCCGAGCGGAATGCAGGCGGTATTCGGGACGCGGTCGGAGAATCTGAAGACGGACATGGAGGAGTACATGCGGGGGAGCGGCGGCGCGGCGGCGGTGGTGTCGTCTGTTGTTGCGCCGAAAATGGCGCCTGTCGCTCAGCCGGCGCCCGCTTCCGACGCGCCATCGATCGCCGCCAAGTCTCGCGGACCGAAGCCGCTCCACGTCACTCCTGCCCTTCGCGATCGCGCTGCGCTCATCCTCGCCGCACTCGGTGGCGCGAGTAACATTGTGAACGCGGGATTGTGCTCGCTCACGCGGCTCCGCGTCGTACTGCGCGATGCGGATCTCGTGAAGGACGGCGCGCTCACCCGCGCCGGAGCGCTCGGCGTCTGGCGCCTGCCCAACAGCGTCGTGCACGTGATAGTCGGCGAGGATGCGGCTGCGATCGCGATCGCGCTCGACGAGACGCGAGAGCAGATCGCGCAAATGGCGACGTGACGGCGGTGGCGTGACGAAGGTCGCAGCACCGGTCCGCGCGTACACCGCTCGCGCTGCCGGCATTCGCGCTCACATCTCCGCTCGGCGCGCAGACCGACCGCTTCTCACGCACCTTGCGCGCTCCCGAGTATGTAGCGCGCGTGAGCGCTTCCGTCGGCGTGGAGACTACGGCGAGATCGTGATCGTGCGCGTCGCCGAGGGAATTGCGAAGGTTGTGAGCCGCGTGTCTGAGTCGTAGCGAGGGGCGAGTGTGCGCCCGTCCGTGCGGACGAGTCTCGGTCTGTGCATCGCGTGCAGCGTCACGGCGTACGTGCGCGCGCCCGCGTACGTGCCCTCGCGCGCGAGCTTGACCGCGAGCGCGCCGTTCGCGCCGAGTACGCTCGTGGTGATCGTGGTCGCGCGGAAGTCGCCGCGCTGGTAGCTGTAGCCGTCGCCGGCATCTTCGTACAGCATGCTCGTGACCGGAGATGCCGACGTCGGCCACACATGCAGCTGGAGCGTATCTACTGCGTGCTGGCCTTCGTATGACTGAACGCTTTGCATCGGGATCACCGCGCCTGCGCGAGCGAAGAGCGGGAGGCCTCCGAGCGCGGAGCTGTCGCCGTGGGCGTGGAGCGCTTCGGGAGCGGAGGCGGTGATTGACCGCGCGCCGTCGTACGCGCTGTCGGTGCCGATGCGATACCAGCGGCCGCGCGGCAGATAGACTTCGCGCGAATCCTTCGCGGAGTCGAGGACGGGAGCGGCGAGGAGATGATCCCCGAGGAGAAACTCGTCGCTGGTGGTGAGGGCGAGGGTGTCGGCGAGGTCGTTCCAGAAGATCGGGCGTACGGCGGGTGCGCCCGTGATCGCGTGTTGTCGGAACGCCGTGTACACAGCGGGGAGGAGCTTGTAGCGCAGGCGGATCACCGCGCGGTTCGCGCGCTCGTACTCCGGACCGTAGCTCCACGGCTCGCGTCTGGGGACATCGATGGACGAGTGCGTGCGGAAGAGCGGGAGGAGCGCCGCGGAGGCGAGCCAGCGCGCGTAGAGCTCCGGCGTCGGCGTGCCGGTAAAGCCGCCGATGTCCGAGCCGGCGAAAGGCTCGCCCGACAGACTGAGCGAGATCACCATTGGTAGCGAAATGCGAAGATGCGCCCAGGTCGACTTATTGTCGCCGGTCCAGACGCTCGAGTAGCGCTGGACGCCCGTGTACGCCGCGCGCGTGATGACAAAGGGGCGGAGCTGCGGGCGCAGCTTGGCGAGCCCTTCGAACGATGCGCGCGCCATGAGCGTGCCGTACTGGTTGTGATACTCGGCGTGCATGCCGGGATGTTCGTCGCCGTCGAACTGCACCAGGTCGGAGAGTGTGAGGCCCGAGAACGACGCGGGCTCGTTCATGTCGTTCCAGATCCCGCGCACACCCATGTCGACGACGGCGGCCTGCGCGGCGCCCCACCATGCGCGCACGCTCTGCTTCGAAAAGTCCGGATACGCCGCGACGCCGGGCCACACCGTGCCGAGCGCGGGCGCGCCGCCGGG
>JACCWE010000108.1 GCA_013697785.1 Gemmatimonadaceae bacterium | reverse complement strand
CGCTAGCGTAGCGCGCGCCCGTCGCCGGACCCCGGCGACGTGGCCACCATACGAGTAGAATTGTGGCAGTCCGGGGCCCGCACGTAGCGCGCGGCCGACTCTAAATCACCGAGCGTGATTCTCGAGCACGCATCGGAATAGATGGAAATACGCGGGGCAGGCGCTGGGTTTGGGAATCGCCAAACGCCCAACACAGGGAGCCCCGCGCGTAGAAAGGATACCCCGGATGAGCCGTCCGCTGCGTCGGCGCTCGACGATATCGAGGCCGTCGTGGAGGCGCATACGCCAATCTAATTTAGCAGCCTTTCCGTACAAATCTCACCACGAACGACGTCCGTACCAGCGGTGCGGGGTCAATTTAGGGTGGCCAACGTAGGACGAGCTTCGGTACGCCTTTCGGCAGGTGTGCTCGCGCGTCCGCCTCACGGTGGAAGGGGGGCGAGCGACTCCACGGTGGCATCGACGTTACGGTACCCGTTGCTCCGTAACCATGCGACGGCGTTCGCCTGTAGTTCACGGCCAGTCTGACCGCCCAATGTTTGCCCGAGGCGCGTCTTCGCGACGGCGGAATGGAGCGGCATCGAGCCCGCATCGAACGCGGCTGCGGCGCGCGCGAAGAGCGCGCCGGCTTTCTCGTCACTCGCGGCCTTTGCCGCGAGCAAGCCGGCCACAAGGTCGCCGAGCGCGCGCGCCCACGCGGGTCGCATCGACTGGAGCGAGTGCGCCGACATTGCGGCCTCTTGCAGGCGCGAATGGGAGCCCGCCGAGGCGGCGATCGCGAGGCGCGCCCGCAGGTCAAGCGTCGCCACCCGGATCGGCTGCACTCGGAGGATGAGAGATCGGCGGAGCGCCGGCATAAGGGCTTGGAACCGGGCGTACCCGGCCTGCGCATCGCCGCGGTAGAGATCGAGGTGCCCGCGCGCCGCGAGGCAGAAGTAGTGTTGCAGCAGTACCGCCCCGCGAGTGAGGTGCGCTTCGGCCTCGCTCAGATGAGACGCCGCCTCGTCCGACGCATCGTCGCCCAGCGCGACGAAGACGCTCGGGATGCTTCGCAAGTTGGTGACAGTGTACCAATCGTTCTGTTCGGTCGCCTCGCGGATAGTCGACGGAAGGCGGCGCGCGAGCTCGCTTAACGCGCCGAGGTAGACCATCGAGCGATACATCATGAAGCGTGAGGAGCCGAGGAAGTACGAGAAGCCGACCACGCGATCGCGGAACTGCGTATTCCGACCAACGTGACCACCCGTTCCAGGGCTACGTGACCGCGTGTTCCGAGCCGACGTGACCGGAGCGTAGCGACGAGTGTGGTCTCAGTTCTTCTCGGCCTGGGCCTCGGGCGCGATCGCCTTCTTCTTCCTCATCGATCCCCCGCGCAGCGCGATGACGTGCGCGTTGTGGACGACTCGGTCGCAGATCGCGTCCGCGATCGTCGCCTCTCCGATCGCTTGGTGCCAACTTTTCGTCGGAAGCTGCGAGGTGATCACCGTCGATGATTGGTCATAGCGGTCCTCGAGCACCTCGAGCAGGTCGCGCCTCTCCACGTCCGTCATCGGCGCAAGGAGGAAGTCGTCGAGCACGAGCACCGACGTCTTCGCGAGCTTCACGAGCGTCTGCGTGTACGTGCCGTCTGCGCGGGCTACGGCGAGCTGCTGGAGCAGCCGCGGCATGCGGATGCACAGCGCCTTCATCCCTCGCCGGCACGCCGCCTGAGCGAGCGCGCCGCCGAGGAAGCTCTTACCCGCACCGGTGGCTCCCACCACGATCACGTTTTGCTTCGACTGCACCCACTGGCAGGCTTGGAGCGTTCGCGCGAAGGACTTCTCGACGCCGCGGCCAGGGTCGCACGAGAGGTCTTCGAGGCACGCGCCGCCGGGAATGCGCGCGTCCCGCAGGAGCCTCTCGAGCCTCTTGTTTTCTCGCGCTGTCCACTCTCGATCGATCAGCATCGAGAGCATCTCCTCAGTGGAGAGCTGGTCGGTCGGGGGGGACGTCTCCAGCTCCCGCAGCCCCGCTGCCATCGCGTGCAACTTCATCTCGGTCAGCTTCTGAATCGTTTCTTCGAAGATCACTCGTGTCCTCCTTGTTGAAGTAGTCACCACCGCGGATGTTGTCGTGGTCGATGGGCGGTCGCGTCGGCGCCTCCGCCAGCGGCGCGCGGTCGAGCCCGTTTTTTAGGATGGCGTTGACGCTCTTGAAGGTCGGGCTGCCGATGTGGAGCGCGCGTCGACATGCGGCGTCTACCCGCTCGTCCCCGTACCTATCCTTCAGCCGGATCACGCCCATCGACGCGCGGTAGCCCGTCTCCGGGTGCGTCCGGTGGCTCATGATCGCGGTCACCACCTTGCCGACGTGCGGACCGATGGAGGCTGCCCACGTCGCGATGCGCTCGGGCGGCCACTTGCCGTATTCCCGGTGTGCGCGCGGGCGATGCTCGTCGGCGATCACGCTCGCGCCCTTCGGCGCGTAGCTCCGACGGTGGCTCGCGACCCGCGTGCCCTTGTGCAGGATCTCCACGACGCTCGACGTCGCCCGGATCTCCACCTGCTGGCCGACGAGCGCGTGCGGCACGCTGTAGAGGCGAAGCTCGTACGAGACACAGTAGTCGATATTGACCTTGGCGTGCTTCCAGTCCGCGAGCTCGTACCGCCGCGTCGGCAGCCGTCGGAGCACGGGCTTGTCGATGGTCTCGAAGGCGGAGCGACGGCAGCCTTCGAGCTTCTGGAAGGGCCTGTTGTTGAGCCGCTCAAGCAGCTCGGCGATGGCCTGGTTTAGCTCGGCGAGGCTGAAAAACGTGCGGTGCCGAAGTGCCGCGATGATCCAGCGCTGCACGATCAGCACGGCCCCTTCCACCTTGGCCTTGTCGCGTGGCTTCCTCGGACGGGCGGGGATGACGGTCACATCGTAGTGCTGCGCCATCTCGAGGTACGTCGGGTTGATGTCCGGCTCGTACCGATCCGGCCCGCTCACCGCGCTGCGCAGCTGGTCAGGCACCAGCACCTCCGGCACGCCGCCCAGGTACTCGAAGGTGCGGACGGTGGAGCCCACGAAGTCGGCGAGCTTCTGCGTCCGCGTCGCCTCGGCGAAGGTGTAGTTGCTCGCGCCCATCACCGCGACGAAGAGCTCGACCTCGGTCACTTCGCCGCTCGACTTGTCGACGATCCGCGGCTTCTTGCCCGAGTAGTCGATGAAGAGCTTCTCGCCGGCACGGTGCACCTGGCGCATCGTGACGCTGAGCTTCGTGCGCCACTGCGCGTACAAATCGCAGAAGCGGCTGTACTCGTAGGCCTTCAGCTCCCGGGCCGCGGCTGCGGCGTCGCGGTACTCCACCCAGAGCGTCTGAAGCGTCACGCCGGCGCGCGACAGCTCGCGGTGGACCCAGCCGAAGTCGATGGCGCGCCGAGTGAGCGGCTCGTTGCGGCCGACTTCTTGGAAGAGCAGAGCCTCGACCTCCGCGTCGCTCAGCCCCTTGGCCTTCTCCCACGTGAGGCCAGCTGCGGCGGCGCGGTTGATGTACCCGCTCACCGTCGCGCCGCCGATCCCGACCGAGGCCGCGATGTCCCGCCGGCCGCGCCCGCACTCGTACTTCAACCTGAGAACTTCTCGGACTTTCCGCATCGTTAGTCGCTCCGCCATGTGCCGCTGTAAGCGACGACGTTTCGACCACGGTCGTCTTTGTGTGGGTGGTCACCCCCATCGGAATGGGTGGTCACGTCCCCCGGAATCAGTGGTCAGGTGCGTCGGAACGCCTGGCCACGTGCCCCGGAATCCCCGGTCACGTCACGTCGGAACCGGTGGCCACGTGCCCTCGGAATCGGTGGCCAAGTCAGCTCGGAATACGCATCGAGCGCGGCGGAGAGGGCCCACGCGTCCGCGGCGGACGGGCCGCACGGCAGGACGGCGACGTCGGACACCATGAGCGCCGAGCGCTGCACCTCACCGTGGCGCGGCGGGCAGTCGATGAGCGTCAGGTCGTAGCCACGCGCGACGTCGCGCAGCTGACCGGCTCTGTGCATCGTCGCGCCCATGGCGACGACGGTGGGCGCGGCGTGCCCTCGCTCGCTCGCCACCTCGCCCCACGTTCGCGTCGTCCCTTGC
>JACCWE010000050.1 GCA_013697785.1 Gemmatimonadaceae bacterium | reverse complement strand
AGCTCCGGCGGCGTGATCTCGAGTGCGCGACGCACGGCGTCCACGATCTGCTGGATGGGCTCCTGCACTGCTTCGCGAATCTCGCTCGAATGCACGCGCACGGTCTTTGGAATACCCGACACCAGATCGCGCCCCTTGACCTCCATCTCACGCTCCTCGCCGGCGGGGTACGCGGAGCCGATCTGGATCTTGATCTGCTCGGCGGTCGGCTCGCCGATGAGCAGGTTGTAGTTCTTGCGCATGAACTGAACGATGGAGATGTCCAGCTCGTCGCCGCCCGTGCGGATCGACGTGTCGCTCACGATGCCCGACAGCGCGATGACGGCGATCTCCGTCGTGCCGCCGCCGATGTCGATCACCATGTTGCCGGTCGGCGTGTCCACAGGGAGCCCGACGCCGATCGCCGCCGCCATCGGCTCGGCGACCATGAAGACTTCCTTCGCGCCGGCGCCGAGTGCGGAGTCGCGCACGGCGCGCTTCTCGACTTCGGTGATGCCGGAAGGGACGCAGACGATGACGCGCGGCTTCACCTTGAAGACGTGGTTGTCGATGATCAGCGTGAGGAAGTAGCGGAGCATCTTCTCGGTGACGTCGAAGTCGGCGATGACGCCGTCCTTCATCGGTCGAACCGCGATCACACCTTCGGGGGTGCGGCCGAGCATGCGCTTGGCTTCGAGACCAACGCCCTTGATCTTGCCCGTGGCGCGATCGATGGCGACGACGGACGGCTCATTGAGCACGATTCCTTCGCCTTTGACGTAGATCAGGGTGTTCGCGGTGCCGAGGTCGACGGCAATCGCGTTCGCGGGAAAAAGAGATCCCGGTTTGAAAGGCCAGCGCATCTAGGAGGTCTGTCTCGCGTTCCGGATGGAACGCAGTTGGCGGCGGGTAGGAAAGTGCACGGTCGGGGGTTAAGCTAGCCGCACACGTGAGTTGCGGCAAGACGTTGGAGTTACATAACCTAGGGCGTGTCGGACATCACAATCCCAGCGTGCGAGGACGGATGCGGGAGTCGCTCGAGATCGCAATTGTGGAGCTTAATCGATGTGATGCCTGCGGGCTCTGTTTGCCCCTCTGTCCACCCTGCGCGATCGGGATGAGACGAGAGGGTCTGTTCATAGACGATTCAATTTGCACAGGGTGTCGGAAGTGTGTGACGCCGTGTCCGGTTGGCGCGCTGGCGATGATTCCGCGACCGGCGATTCTGTCGTGAGCGGAGTGGAGAAAAGCGGCTTGCAGCCGGAGGTAGCGTGGCCCGAGGCGAGTCGTCGCGTCGACGTGCTCGTGGTGGGCGGGGGACCCGGTGGGCTGATCGCCGCGCGAGAGATGGCGACGCGCGACCGGGGACTCTCGGTGCTGCTGCTCGAGCGCGATCGTGCGATCGGAGCTCCCGTGCGCTGCGGCGAGGGTGTTGGGAGCGGCGGGCTCTCGGAGTTCATCGACCCGAAGGGTGCGCCGTGGGTGTCGCGGAAGATCACGAAGGTGATTTTCTGGGCGCCGGATGGCACCGAAGTGCGCGTGGCGGAGGGCGACGTGGGCTACGTGCTCGATCGGACGCGCTTCGAGCCTGCGCTGGCGACGGAGGCTGGTTTGGCGGGCGCCGAGATCCTGATTGGCACCGAGGCGACAGGGCTGCGCCGCGATGGCGACGGGTGGCTCGTGGCGGTGCGAGGGGGCGGGCGCGAGTACGTGATACGCGCGCGGCTCGTGATCGCCGCGGATGGCGTCGACGGCATGGTCGCGCGATGGGCAGGGCTCGACACACGCGTGCCATCGCGCGACATGGAGAGCTGCGCGCAGTACCTGTTGACGAACGTCAACGTCGATCAGGACGCGATTTATTTGCACTTTGGAGATAATGTGGCACCGGGCGGCTATGCCTGGGTATTTCCGAAGGGCGGCGAGAGCGCGAACATCGGGCTGGGTACCGTGGCGCTGCGCGCGGGCGGACGGAACGCGAGGCAGTGGCTCGACGACTACGTGCAGAGCTATTTCCCAACGGGAATTCGCGTGAGCTACACGGTGGGCGGTGTGATCGTGCATCCGACGATCAGGCGCACCGTGACCGACGCGCTCATCACGGTCGGCGACGCGGCGCACATGATCAATCCGCTCTCGGGCGGGGGAATCGTGAACGCGATGAAGGCGGGGCGGCTGGCGGCGGAGGTTGGAGTGGCGGCGCTTTGCGCAGGCGATGTGAGCGCCGCGCGACTCGAGCGCTACCACGATGCCTGGATGACGTCGCTCGGCGACGACCACATCCGCTTTCATAAGCTCAAGGATGCGTTGAGCAAGTTCGACGATTCGTTCTTCGACAAGCTGGCGAAGACGGTGAATGGCATCGCGTATGAGAAGCGCACGCTCCGGCGGATTTTCGGGAGTGCGCTGATGCATCATCCCACGCTGTTGCCGGTGGTCGCGAAGTACTTCGTGTGAGTCGAAGGGCGAATCTGCGGAGAGAAAGCGCACCAGAGACTTTGAGTGGTCGCGGGGTAACACTGACTTCGATTCTCATCGGATTTTCCCCGACAAGGACGTTCATTCAGCTTGATGAGCCCGCAGTCAATTTGAACAACGATGGAGTCCAGCCCGCTGTCGTTCACTGACCCCATCCTCCCTGCTGCTCCGCCCGCTCCTGCCCTCTCTGGTAGAAAAATTTCCCATGCTGCTGGGCTCGATGACCTGCGCCAGAGCCGCGAACATTCGATTGCGCGCGAGATTCGTGTTTGGCTCTGGAACGAAAATGGGAGTCCGTTCAACTTGTACCGTTTCGTCGATTCGAGCGGGAGAAAAGGGGGCGCGCACTTCACGTCGACTCTGTGAAAGACAGCATTCGCGGCGTTGACGGTGCCGAGCGGATCCGATCGCTCGTGCTCTCGATTCCGTGACACTTGGCGAACAACCGCACAGCGCAGAGAACGATATGAACCCAACCTTCCCGAACGAATCGCCAGAGTATCGTGCTGCTCGTAACCTGTTGCTCACGCTCGAGATCGAGCTGCGGCGCGCGACGGAAGCCGTCGCGGTCGCGCGGCGTGCACTTCCGCCGGGGGGTCTGTTGAAGGAGGACTATGTGTTCCACGGCGCAGTTCCCGACGGGTCGCCACACAGCATCAGATTGTCCAATCTCTTCGCGCCGGGGAAGCGCTCGCTCGTGATCTACAACATGATGTTTCCTCGTCATCCGACAGACGCCCGCCCGCCCGCAACGAAGGGATCGACCGCGCGGCTGCCGGTGCTCGAAGGTCCGTGCCCGTCGTGCGCTGCTCTGCTCGATCAGCTCGACGGCGCCGCGGGCTACGTCGATCAGCAGACGAATTTCGTTGTGATCGCTAAGGCACCGTTGCCCCGCCTGCTCGCCTTCGCGAAGGATCGCGGCTGGCGACGTTTGCGTCTGCTGTCATCTGCCGGCAACACGTTCAAGCGCGACTACGGGGGAGAGGCGCCCGACGGGTCGCAGCTACCGATGCTCAACGTCTTCGAGCGCAGCGGCGACGAAATTCGGCATTTCTGGAGCGCGGAGATGCTCCATGCGCAAGGCGATCCCGGACAAGACCCGCGACACGTCGGGCTGCTCGAGCCGCTCTGGAACCTCTTCGACATGACCCGCCACGGGAGGCCGTCGAGCTGGCAGGAGCAGTTGGGCTAGCGTTGTGCACGCTACCGAGGCGCGGGTGATCCCGTCTTCGCCTTATTGTCGCCCGCGGAGCCCGCGTGGGGAATCTTGCTTGGGCCGCTCTTGCCGACTACGAACCACAGCGCGGCGAGTACGACGACGAATATGATTACGCCGAAGAGCATAGTGCGGCCGCGAGTGCGCCCAATCTCGATTTCTTCCACAGCCATCCTGTTCACTCGTAATGGAGCCTGCGCGTCGCGTCGCACGAGTCGAGCGGCATCCCGTACGAACTAAGGAGCAAGGATGAGGCCCAGTCGACTCAGCATGCGAGCGCTCGCGGCGGCGCCTTCGAGGAGTTCTCGGTGGGAAGCGTCCACGTGAGCACCGTCGCCGATACCACGCAGGTAATCAGGAGTGTCACGATCACCCGCCAGTAGAACTGCAACGTGGGTTCACCAACGCCCCGCAGAATATCCCTCAGGTGCACCCAGGGAGCCATGCGAAGAATGACGAACAACCCATATCCACTGTAGAGGCAGAGAACCAAGCGAACCGCGCGAAGTTGGCGTCGCATCGCGATCGCGCAGGCAACTGTCGCGATGAGTTGAGCGACGAGAGAGCAAAACGCGCCAGCTCGGCCGATTGGTAGGCGTCGAACGGCAGGTCAGCAATCAGTGCCAGTTGGATGGGCGCTGCGAACGACAACACCGAGCGCGCCGACAGCCGTCTCCCACTCGCCGCGCTCGCGTTCACGTCGCCCCCCGTAGTAGCGTCGTCCCGATCGCGCATCGATTCGCCACCAGCCCCGCCACTCGCTCCGGCACGCGCAACGCTCCCACCACCGGCATCATCGGCGCCCACAGGTACACCGGCGTCCGCGCGATACTCATCACGCTCCCGCTCCAGCCTCGCGCGATGCCGAACCCCGCCGCATACCCCGCCTCGCGCGCGAGCCGCTCCTCCCTCTCCCCCGCCGCGCCAAAGGGATAGCTCACCGCCAGCGGCTCACTCCCCAGCGCCCCCGCAATCGCGCGCCGCGACCGGTCGAGCTCCTCGAACACGCCGAGCTCCGATACACGCGTCAGCCGCGGATGCGTCGCCGTGTGCGACGCGAAGTCCACCCCTCGGCCCTGCCACGCGCGCATGTCCCGCCACGCGAGATGCGCGAATCTCCTCCCGCCGTACGCCACGTCCCACCGATTCAGTCGTCCGGCGTAGTCGGAGATCACGAAGCACGTCGCGCGAAATCCTGCGGCCTCGAGCACCGGAAACGCATGCTCGCGCAGCCCCCGATACCCGTCGTCAAAAGTGATCGCGAGCTCGTTCGGCGCAGCTCTCCGCTGTCCGTTCGCGCACGCGATCACTTCGCTCAGCCCTATCGCCTTCCATCCCGCCTTCGCCAAACGCTCGATCTGCCGCGCAAATCTCCCTGGCGAGATCCGCGTCACGCCCAGCTCCTGCCGGCGCTCCACCTTGTGATAGCAGAGCACCGGAGGGATCGTCACGCGCGTTCCATCAATCCTTGAGATACGTCGCCGGCTCGACGAACGGCATTCCGAACGCGTCGGCAACCGCCTTGTACACGACCTTCTTGTCGACGACGTTGAGCCCCTTCGCCAGCGGCTCATTCTCGCGCAGCGCCTTCTTCCACCCCTTCTTCGCGAGCTGCATCACGTACGGGAAAGTCGCGTTCGTGAGGGCGAGCGTCGACGTGCGCGGCACGCCGCCCGGCATGTTCGCCACACCGTAGTGAATGATTCCGTCGATGGTGTACACGGGATTGTCGTGCGTCGTCGCGTGAATGGTCTCGATGCATCCACCCTGATCGATCGCGACATCCACGATCACCGCGCCCGGCTGCATCGTCTTCAGATCCTCGCGACGCACCAGCCGCGGCGCCTTCGCCCCCGCGACGAGCACCGCACCCACGACGAGATCCGCAGTCGCGATCTGCTCGAGGATCGAGAAGCGATTCGAGTAGATCAACGTCACGTTTGCCGGCATCACATCCGACAGATAGCGCAGCCGCTCGAGCGACAGATCGAGGATCGTCACGTGTGCGCCGAGCCCCGCCGCCATCTTCGCTGCATTCGTGCCGACGACACCGCCGCCCAGAATCACGACCTTTCCCGGCGGCACACCCGGCACGCCGCCGAGCAGGACGCCGCGTCCGCCGTGCAGCTTCTCGAGATACTTGGCGCCTTCCTGCACCGCCATCCGACCCGCGACCTCCGACATTGGAGTGAGCAACGGCAGCTCACCGTTCGGCAGCTGCACGGTCTCGTATGCGATGCACACGGCGCCGCTGTCGAGATGCGCCTTCGTCAGCACTTCATCCGCCGCGAAGTGGAAGTACGTGAAGAGCACCTGCCCAGGCTTCATTCGCGGCCACTCGACCTTGATCGGCTCCTTCACCTTCAAAATCATGTCCGAGTCGGCCCACGTCGCGTCGGCCGTCGGCGCGATCTTGCCGCCCGCCTTCACATAGAGCTCGTCCGAAAAGCCGCTCCCTTCGCCCGCGCCCTTCTCGATCAACACCGTATGACCATCGGCAACGAGCGCCTCACACCCTGCGGGGACGAGCGCGACGCGATTCTCATTCGTCTTGATCTCTTTCGGAACGCCGATACGCATGAAAAACTCCGGACGATAAAGTGGTTACGCGCTCGCGCGCGATGATTACGCTGTGGGGCCCAGACTCAGAACGGTTTGACGGCTGGAAGGATAGAATTCGGCGCACACCTTCGCGACGGTCTCCGCGTCGATCGCGTCGATCAGCGCGAGCGTGTCTTCCAGCGTCCGATATGGCTCATGGTACAGCGCGACGCCAGCCGCCCGGTACATCCGCGAGGTGACGCTCTCGAGCGACAGCGTTACCTGCCCCTTGAGCTGGCTCTTCCCCGCCCGGATCTCCTCGTCCGTCAGCGAGTGCGCCGCGAGCTTGTCCAGCTCCTCGGCGATCGCCTCCGCAGCCTGCGTCGCGGTCTCCGGCGAGGTGCCGACGTACACACCGGCGACGCCCGTGTCCGGATGAAAGCTCTGGAAGGTATGAACCGAATAGGCGAGGCCGAGCTCCTCGCGAATGCGCTGGAAGAGCCGCGAGCTCATCCCGCCGCCGAAAATCGTGTCTACCAATGCGACCGCGTAACGACGCGGATCGTGGTGAGCCACGGTCGTCGCGCCGAACACGATGTGCGTCTGCGCGCTCTCGCGCTCCACGTGCGTGCGCGACGGCCCGGCCGGGCTCGCAGGTGGGATCACCAGCGGCGCTGAATCGCCACCCGCGACCTCGCCCCACCCCGTGCGCTCGAGCGCCTCCACGAGCTGCTCGTGCACCACGTTCCCCGAACACGCGACCACGATCTGCGTCGGATGATACGCACGAGCGTGCAGCTCCTTGAGCTCCTTCACGCCGAGCGCCGACACCGTCTCGCGAGTGCCCAGGATCGAGTGGCCGTACGGATGCGATCCCCACAGCTTCTCGTTGTGCAGCTCGAAGACGAGATCATCCGGCGTGTCATCCACCATCCCGATTTCTTCGAGCACGACCTTCCGCTCGAGCAGCAGATCTTCGCGCCGCAGCAGCGGCCGGAAGATCAGATCGCCGATGACGTCGACGGCTTCGATGAGATGCTCGTCGAGCACGCGCGCCTGATACGACGTATGCTCGCGCGCGGTATACGCGTCGAGCGAGCCGCCCAGAATCTCGAGCGACAAGGCTATTTCCCGTGCGGAACGGTTCTTCGTTCCCTTGAACACCATGTGCTCGAGGAGATGCGAAACGCCCATCCGCTCGCGCGACTCATGGACCGAAGCGGCCCGCACCCAGGCGCCGAAAGCAACCGACCGCACTCCCGGCATATGCTCCGAGAGTACGGTCAGTCCATTCGATAACTCTGTAGTGCGCAGCCCGGATTCGGGCGGCGACGAGACGGCGGTCACCGGCGCGAACGACCTCCGCCGCGCGAACCGGAACCACCACGACGGCCGCGATCCTCGCTGCCGGACGACGGCGCATCCGTGCTCTCGCCCGGTGCGACTCCACCTTCCGCCGCCACACCAGCGCCTTCCTCTCGACGCGGTCCGCGCGACGAGCCATTCGCATCGTCGGGCATTCCTTCCGGCTTCGGTACGAGCGCCTTCATCGAGAGACGAAGGCGGCCGCGCTCATCACGATCGATGAGCTTCACGCGAACGCGCTCGCCCTTCTTGACGACGTCTTCCGTTTTGTCCGTGCGGCCGTGCGCGAGCTCGGAAATGTGCACCAGCCCTTCCGTGCCCGGCAGGATCTCGACGAACGCTCCGAAGGCGGTCGTGCTCTTGACCGTGCCCTCGTACTCCGCGCCGATTTCCGGCTCGACCGTGAGCGCCTTGATCATCTGACGTGCACGCTCCATCGCTTCGCCGCCAACCGCCGCGATCGTCACAAGACCCGTGTCGTCCACGGTGAGCTCTGCGCCCGTCTCGTCCTGAATGCCGCGGATCGTCTTCCCCTTCGGTCCGATCAGGTCGCCGATCTTCTCGGGGCTGATCTGCAGCGTCACGATGCGCGGTGCGTACGGCGACAGATCCGCGCGCGCCTCGCCGAGTGCCTTCTTCATCTCGCCGAGGATGTGCAGGCGGCCTTCCTTTGCCTGCGCGAGCGCCTCGCGCATGATGTTGAGATCGAGCCCCTCGATCTTGATGTCCATTTGGATCGAGGTGATTCCCTGCTCCGTGCCCGCAACCTTGAAGTCCATGTCGCCGAGGTGGTCTTCGGTGCCCAGGATATCCGTGAGGATCGCGTACTTGGCGCCTTCCTTCACCAGCCCCATCGCCACACCGGCAACAGCCGCGTGAATCGGCACGCCGGCATCGAAGAGCGCGAGCGAGCCGCCGCACACCGATGCCATCGACGACGATCCGTTCGACTCGAGCACATCGGAAACGATGCGAATCGTGTACGGGAACGCCGCGGCATCCGGCAGCACCGCCTGCAGCGCACGCTCGGCCAGATTGCCGTGACCGATCTCGCGACGGCTGGTTCCGCGCAGCGGGCGAACCTCACCCGTGGAGAACGGCGGGAAGTTGTAGTGGAGCATGAACGTCTTGGACTGCTCACCCACCTCGTCGATCGAGTCGAGGCGCTGCGCGTCCTTCGACGTGCCGAGCGTGACCGCGACGAGCGCCTGCGTCTGTCCTCGCGTGAAGAGTGCAGAACCGTGCACGCGCGGCAGCAGCGACGTGTCGATCGTGATCGGACGGACATCCTTCATGCCGCGTCCATCCACGCGTTCGCCCTTGTTCAGCACCTGGCCGCGCAGACTGTTGTACTCGGCGTCATCGACCAGCGACGAGATGTCCTTCGCATTGTCGGGATACTGCGTCGCGAGCTGCTCCGCAATCTCCTTCTTCGCCTTCTCGACGGACTCGATGCGGGCGTGCTTGTCCTTCTGGTTGATCGCCTCGGTGATCTTCCCTTCCGCCAGCTTCTTGACGGTGGCGACGAGGTCATCGGCGATTGCGGTCTTCGTCCACTTCATCTTGGTGACGGACATCTTCGCGACCATCTCGTTCTGGATCGCGATCAGCTCCTGAATCGACTTGTGGCCGAGCGTGATGCCGGCGACGATGTCGTCTTCGGAAACCTCGAGCGCGCCGCCCTCGACCATGACGATCGAGTCCTTCGAGCCCGTGATGATGATGTCGAGATCGCTATAGGCGAGCTGCGGGAAGGTCGGACAGACGACCCACTTGTCCTGGAGGCGACCCATGCGAACGCCGGCGAGCGGACCATTCCACGGAACCTTCGAGGACTGGAGCGCGAGGGAGACCGCGAGGAGCGCGGGAACGTCGGCGTCGTTCTCCTGATCTGCGGAGATGACGTAGACGAAAACCTGCACTTCATTCTGGAATCCTTCCGGGAAGAGCGGGCGAATCGAACGATCGATGATCCGGGCGGACAGGATCTCATCATCGTGCGGACGGCCTTCTCTCTTGATGAAGCCGCCGGGGATCTTGCCCGCGGCGTAGGTACGTTCCTTGTACTCGACAGTCAATGGGAAGAAGGGCAGCGTGCTGACCTTCTCGCTGACCGTGATCGCCGCAAGGACGACCGTTTCACCGTACTGGACCAGCGCGGACCCTGCCGCCTGCTTGGCCATGCGTCCGGTCTCGACAATGAGCTTCCGGCCCGCGAAATCTCTTTCTACGCGTTGCGTCATGTACTCTCTCTGGAACACAAAAGCGCGCGGGAACCCGGAATGGGTACCCGCGCGATTGCGAGTGGTCGACGATTAATGGCGGAGTCCAAGCTCTTGAATGAGCTTGCGATACCCCTCGAGCTCCGTGCGCTTCATGTAATCGAGAAGACGGCGGCGTTGGCCGACCATCTTGAGCAGTCCCCGACGACTATGATTGTCCTTCTTGTGCGCGCGAAAGTGATCGGTGAGGTAGTTGATCCGCTCCGTCAACAGGGCGACCTGCAACTTCGTCGAGCCCGTGTCCGTTTCGTGCGCCTTGTACTTCTCGATGATTGGTGCTTTTGCGAACGCCATGCGGTATATTCTCCAAACGTACCAGTGCGCACTGTGCGCCTATTGCGTTGAGTCGTCATAAGTTAACGGACGTCTTGACCTCTGTAAAGGCTCCTATTGCCTGAGCGCTATCTCGGTCGGCATCTCGGCCGCTTTCGTGTCGACTCGAACGTCGGGTCCGGGGGCTTTGCCTGGGTTTACAAGGGCTACGACCCCGAGCTCGACATCCCGGTCGCGATCAAGATCCTCAAGCCCCAGTACGCGGGCGAAGAGGCCTTCGAGACGCGCTTCCGCACGGAAGCCGCCACGGCGGCGAAGCTGCGCCATCCGAACATCATCCGAATCCTCGCCGTCGGACGCGAAGACTCGGCCGTCTACTTCGTGATGGACTTTCTTCCCACGGGGCTCGACGACCGGCTCCGCATCATGGGGACACTGCCGGAGACGCTGCTCATCCGGCTCGGCATGGACGTGAGCGCCGCGCTCGCCTTCGCGCATCGTGAGGGCGTCATCCATCGCGACATCAAGACCGACAACGTGCTCTACGACGATCACGGCAACGCGATCGTCGCCGACTTCGGCATTGCGCGCGCTCTCTCCGGATACACGGAGCAGACGGGCACGAACATGGTCGTCGGCACACCGCAGTATTTCTCCCCCGAGCAGGCGCGCGGACAGACACTCGACGGACGCGCCGACATCTACTCGCTCGGCGTCACGCTCTTCAAGGCGGCGACGGGCGTGCTCCCATTTCAGGGAGATGACTGGTACGAGATCGCGCGCCAGCACATCGAGGAGGCCGCACCACGTCCGCGCTCGTTCAACCCTGCACTCTCGCGCGGGATGGAGCACGTCATCCTCAAGTGTCTCGCGAAGGATCCGGCCGACCGCTATCCGACGGGCGACGCGCTCCATACTGAGCTCGTGCAGCTGCTCGGTCGCGCGACCACGCCGGATGGCGATCCGACGGTCGTGATGCCGACGCCGGCAGCGAGTCGCGTCGCACTCGAGATCACGAAGCCAAAGCGCAAGTCCGGCTTTCAGCCGCGCACGCTCGCCCTGAGCGCCGGATTGCTCATCCTCATCGCAACGGGTTTCGGTGTGAACGCGCTCAAGGCGCGGGATGCAGCACGCGAGAGCGAGAAGGCGCGCGACTCGACGGTCGCTGCCGCGCCGAATGCTACGGTGCCCGTTGCAACTGCGTCTGCTCCAGGCATCGATGCCGACAGCGCCGCGCGCAATTCGATCGCCGCGGCGAACCCCCGGGCCGCACGCACCGCGGCGACGCGCAAAGCCGTTGTCAAGCCCGCGGGGCGAGTACTGCGTGTGGCGGGGCCGGCGGATGCGACGATCAGCGTCGACGGCACGGTGGTTGGGCGTGGCACATGGCATTCGGAGTCCATCGTCGCCGGAATGCATCACGTCGTCGTCTCGCTCAACGCGCCCGCTGCATGCGGAGCGGCGCAGGATGCGCGCGATGTGCGTGTGGTTGAAGCAGGGACGACAACGGTGCAGTTCTCGCCGAGGCGATGCGGAAGCTTCGCGCTCGACGCGGCGCCATCGGGAGGGCGCTTCGTGCTGTCCGCCGGCGGTCGCGAGATCGCATCGGGTGCAGTGCCGATCGCGCAGCCGGTGCTCGTGCCCGAGGGATCGTACGCGCTGCACGTCTCTGCGAAGTACTGCGCCGACTATTCGGGAACGGTGACGATCAGCACGAACGCGGTGGCGAGGGAGCGGGTGCGGTTGATCTGTCAGTAGGCCGGCTGCAACAGCACAGAGCTAGTGCGCGACGACGGCCCCGATCGCCACACCCACGACCGTGCCGATCCACAGCGTAGGCTGCGCGTACCACTTCTTCATCGGTCGATCGATCAGCGCGACGTGATTGGTCGTGAGTTGCGTGGTCTGCCCGGTGACTACCGCGAGAGCGCGTTTCTTCGCCGGATCGACCTTGAGAATCACGAAGCGGGCGACGAGGGCGTCGTGGCGCATCGGGTCGACGGCGATTCCCTTCTGCCCCGCGCGCACCCACTCGTGCCTTTCCGTCGACAGCGAGACGGTGCTGTCGCCGACACTCGCGATCTCGAAACGGTAGGCGGTCTCCTGCGCGCGCGCGTGAGAGGGCGCGAGCGCGAGGGCCGCGAAGCCGGCGACGAATGCGAGGCGCATGCTCAATGGTGGAAGATCCGCCGGACGAGCGAGCTCAGGTCGTTGAAGGTCACGATGGAGAACAGTAGCACGATCGCCGAGAATCCGCCGTAGAAGAGGAGCACACGCGTGCGTGCAGCGAGGGCGCGCCCCTTGATCGCTTCCGCCACCATGATCAGGATCTGTCCGCCGTCGAGAATCGGAATAGGCACGAGATTCACGACTGCGAGGTTGATGCTGAGCAGCGCGAGCAGCGAGAGCAGCGACTGCCATCCCTGCTGCGCGGCCTGCCCAGCCTGAACGCCCACACCAACCGGTCCGGCGAGTCCCTTCACGCTCTGATGACCCGTCAACAGCCGGTGCAGCGTCTGCACGATGAGGCCAGCGTTCCCCCACGTCGTGAGCCACGCGCTCTTGATCGCATCGCCGAACGGAATGGGATGTCGAGCGCCGAGATCCTTGATCGCGACGCCGATCTTGCCGAGCACCGTGTCGCGCTGTGTGATCGGATTGACGTCGGGAGTGGAATCCGGCGTCACCTTCACGTCCAGCGCGTTTCCGCCGCGGCGGACGCTCAGCGTGAGCGCCCTGCCGGGCGACGACTCGATCTGCCGAACGAGGCCGAACCATCCTCGCACGGGGACGCCGTTCACCGCGGTCACGCTGTCATCCACTTTGAGCCCCGAGCGCTCGCCCGGCTTGCCGCTCACGACCTGGCCGACCACCGCAGGGAGATTGGGGCGCAGTACCCCTCCCGCGATCACGACGCGCGAGTGCACGCCGGAATCCTGCACCGGGATCGTGGTCGTCCCGCGATTGGTCGTGATCACGAGCGATGCGCCGCCATCGGCGACGATGCGCTCGCTGATATCGTTCCACGTTTCTACCGCGTGCCCATCCACCGAGAGTATCGTGTCCCCGGCGGCGAGTCCCTGAAACGTGCTGTCCGTGGACGAGAACATGGCGACGTCACCGATCTCGCGCGTCTGATACACGACCTCGCCAGCGGTGATGAAAATGCCCGCGATGATGAGGAAGCCGAGTACAAAGTTCATCGTTACGCCGGCCAGCATGATGAACAGCCGCGCAATGAGCGACTTCGACTCGAGCCAGCGATTCTCCGGCACCGGCTTCGGACCGAACGGCGCCATCCCGTTCGGATCGTAGTAGCGCGGCAGCGGCTGTGCGAGGATCGCCGGAGCGCCGTTCGCGCCGGCTTCTTCGCCGGGCGCCGGCTTCTCGCTTCCACCCTCGAGGAACGCCATCGACTCGTCCTCGCGCGACGCCATGCGCACGTAGCCGCCGAGCGGCAGTGCTGCGAGGATGTACTCAGTCTCGCCCCACTTGTGACTCAGCAGAGCGGGCCCGAAGCCGATCGAGAAGCGGGGCGCGTAGACGCCCATCAGCTTGGCCGCGATGAAGTGTCCGAGTTCGTGAACGAAGATCACGATGCCGAACACGAACACGATTGCGGCGGGAGTGCGGAGCCACTCTAGCATGCGAACATCTCCAGAACGTGTCTTCGCGCGGCGGCGTCGGCTTTCATGACGGCGAAGCGCGTGTCGGCCAAGTCGTCGCCGCAGGAGGAGAGCGCACTCTCGATGGCCCGCGCGACATCCATGAAGCTTATCTTGTTCTCGAGAAAGAGGTTCACCGCCTGCTCGTTCGCAGCGTTGAACACTGCAGGAGCCGCGCCGCCCCGCCTTCCGGCTGCGATGCCCAGCGCCAGCGCAGGGAAGCTCTCGGTTCGCACGCGCTCGAAGGTGAGCGCCGGCCATGCCACGGGGTCGAAGCGCGGCATCGCGTCGTCCTGCACGCGATCGGGATGCGTCAGCGCGTACAATACGGGCAGCTCCATACTCGGCGCTCCCATCTGCGCGAGCACGCTTCCATCCACGAATTCGACGAACGAGTGCACGATGCTCTGCGGATGCACGACGACCTCGATCTGATCGTAGGAGAGGCCGAAGAGAAAGTGCGCCTCGATGACCTCGAGCGCCTTGTTCGCGAGCGTCGCGCTGTCGATGGAAATCTTGCGCCCCATCTTCCAGGTTGGATGCTGCAGTGCATCGGCGATCGTCGCCTTCGCGAGACGATCGGAATCCCACTCGCGAAAGGGACCGCCCGACGCGGTGAGCACGAGTCGACGCACATCCTCGCACGAGCGCCCCGCGAGACATTGCAGAATCGCGCTATGCTCGCTGTCCACGGGCACGAGCTCGCCACCGCCGACTCTGCACGCCTCGGCCACGAGCGCGCCCGCCATCACGAGCGTCTCCTTGTTCGCGAGCGCAACACGCTTCCCTGCCGTCACGGCGGCGAGCGTCGCGTCGAGTCCCGCGGCGCCCACGATCGCGTTGATCACGATCGAGACATCGCTTCTCGTCGCGGCCTCGACCAGGCACTTCGACCCCTCGATCCATCCGGGGTGCGGGCTCGTGCCGTTCGCGCATACCCCGACGTATGACGGCTTGAATTGCGCGGCCTGCGCCTCGAGCAACTCGGTATTCGAGAAGGCGGTGATCGCCGCCACACGAAAGCGATCCTGATGGCGTGCGAGCACGCGAAGCGCGGTCGTGCCGACCGATCCCGTCGAGCCGAGCACCGCGACGCCGCGCACGGTCATCGATTCACGAAGAGGAGCACGTGCGGGAAGGTGAACAGGAAATACGTCACCGGCAGCGCGAAGAGCAACCCATCGATGCGATCGAGCACGCCCCCATGGCCGGGGATGAGATGCGAGCTGTCCTTCACGCCGCCCTCGCGCTTGAGGAGCGACTCGACGAGATCGCCAACCTGGACTGCTGCGCCGATGATCGCGCCGAGCGTGAGCGCGACGCCCAAGCGAAGCCCGAGGCTCGCGTTGGGAACCAGCACCCACTGCGCGTACGCCCAGCTCGCGAGCATGCAGAACACGAGAGCACCGATCGCACCGGCGCGCGTTTTCCCCGGACTCACCGAGGGCATCAGCTTCGATTTTCCGAACGCGCGCCCGACGAAGTAGCCGGCGGTATCGGAGATCCAGGTGAGCACGAACGGATAGAAGACGAGCGCGCTCCCTGCACGTGCGGTCACGACGTAGTTGTGGTAGCGCAGCGCGTACCCGAACGAGAGAAAGCCGGCCGTGTAGAGCACCCCGAGCAGCGTCACCGCCGCCGCGCCGAGCGGATGCTCTTCGCTGGATCGGCGGAAGAGCGCGAGCGTGAAGAGCGCGATGATCGCCATGGCACCGAGCGCGATCTCGGGCGGCACGAAACGTCCGACGCGAAAGTAGTGCACGCCGATCGGCAGAAGAAACGCGATCGACGTTCCGGTGCGCGACAGCGGCGCGTAGTCGGCGGCCTTTGCGATCCCGAAGAGCTCTCTCGCTGCGAGCGCCGCTACGACTCCGAGCGTCACCGCGAGAACGACGTCGCCGACGTAGACAGCGCCGATCACCAGAGGGATCGCGACGACGGCGACGAGCACTCGCGCCGCGAGATTCGAGAGCGCCACTACGCGGTGACGCGGCCGAAGCGGCGGTCGCGACTCTGGAAGTCGAGGATCGCCTCGAACAGCTCCTGGCGCCGGAAGTTCGGCCACAACACCGGCGACATGTACAGCTCGGCGTACGCGACCTGCCAGAGCATGAAGTTCGAGAGGCGCTGCTCGCCCGATGTGCGAATCAGCAGATCCGGATCGGGGACGCCCACAGTGTAGAGTCGCTCGGCGATCGCCTCCTCATCGACATCGGCGGCGCTCATGCGCCCCGCGCGCACATCTTCCGCGAGCAGCTGCGCCGCGCGCACGATTTCGGCGCGGCTGCCGTACGAGATGAAGAGGTTGAGCACGAGCTTGTCGTTGTGCACCGTGATCGCGATGAGCTTCGCAGCCGCAGCGGCCGCCGCCGGCGTCAGTCGCGCGAGATCGCCGAGCACCTGCACGCGCACTCCCTGCTGCGCGAGCTCCTCCGCCTCCCGCGCGATGTACTCCTCGAGCAGTGACATCAGCGCCTGGATCTCGGTGACGGGGCGCTGCCAGTTCTCCTGCGAGAATGCGAAGAGCGAGAGCACCTCGACACCGGCCTCGATCGCCCCTTCCACCACCTCGCGCACCGACTTCATCCCCGAGCGATGGCCCAGCGGACGCGGAAGGTTGCGCTCGCGCGCCCAGCGGCCGTTGCCATCCATGATGATCGCGATGTGTCTTGGAATCGCGCCGTTCTCACGGATCCGTGCGAGCATCTCCGGCGCCCTCATGCGAGCGGTCCTACACTTCCATGATTTCGGCTTCCTTCGACTTCAGCATCTCCTCGAGCTTCGCGATGTGCTCGTCGTGCACCTTCTGCAGCTCCTTGTCCGCCGCCTTCTTGTCGTCTTCCGGCGCCTTGTCGAGCTTCTTGATCGCGTCGCGCGCAACCGTGCGCGCATGGCGCACGCCGATCCGTCCCTCCTCGGCAAGACGGTGGACGACCTTCACGAGCTCCTTGCGCCGCTCTTCGTTGAGCGATGGCAGCGGCACGCGAATCACGCCGCCCTGGCTCTGAGGATTGAGCCCG
The DNA here is from genome assembly GCA_013697785.1 of Gemmatimonadaceae bacterium. Taxonomy (GTDB): domain Bacteria; phylum Gemmatimonadota; class Gemmatimonadetes; order Gemmatimonadales; family Gemmatimonadaceae; genus FEN-1250. The sequence goes on along the minus strand of JACCWE010000050.1, from coordinate 30,198 downwards.
AGGTCGGAGTCGCGGATCGCCTTCTCGATCGCCTGCGTGAGCCCCTTGTCCCACGGCGTGATCGTGAGCAGTCGCGCCTCGGGTGCGGAGACGCTGCCCACCTGCGACATCGGCATCGACTGCCCATACGCATCAACGCGAATGGTGTCGAGCAGCGTCGTCGACGCCTTGCCGCTCCTGATCGAGGAAAACTCCTTGCGGGAGCTCTCGAGCGCCTTATCCATGCCGGCGCGTGCTTCCTTGACGAACTGCGGAATCGTGCTCATTGGACGAGTGTGCCCACCCGATCGCCGCGTATCGCGCTGGCGACGGAGCCCGGGCGTGAAATGTTGAGGACGATCAACGGCATCGAATTTTCGCGGCAGAGCGTGATCGCAGTCTGATCCATTACCGCGAGCTCGTCGCGAATCACTTCCTTGTACGAGATCGTCTCGTACATCGTCGCGTTCTTGTCCTTCTTCGGGTCCGCGGAGTACACACCGTCGACGCTGGTCGCCTTGATGATGACGTCCGCCTTCATCTGGATACCCCGAAGGACCGCCGCGGTGTCCGTGGAGAAGTACGGATTGCCCGTGCCCCCTGCGAAGATCACGACGCGCCCCTTGTCGAGATGGCGCTGCGCGCGGCGGCGGATGTACGGCTCCGCGATCTCTTCCATGCGGATCGCGGTCATGACACGCGTGTCGATGTTCTTCTTCTCGAGGACGTCCTGCATCGCGAGCGCATTGATCACGGTGCCGAGCATGCCCATGTAGTCCGCGCCAACGCGATCCATTCCCATCTTCGAGAGCTGCGCGCCGCGCACGATGTTGCCGCCGCCGATCACGACGCCGACGCGCGTCCCCATCGCGACGACGTCCTTGATCTCCCCGGCAAGGCGATCGAGGACGTCGAAGTCGAAACCGGTAGTGCGCTCTCCGGCGAGTGCTTCACCGGAGAGCTTGAGCAGCACGCTCGAATACTTGAGCGGCGCCACGCTGGCGATTACTCCTGCCCCAGCTGAAAGCGGGCGAAGCGCTTGACCACGATGTTCTCGCCGACCTTCGCCGAGAGCTCCTTCACGAGATCGCCGATCGTCTTCTTGTTGTCGCGAACGTACTCCTGCGACATCAACGAGTGCTGCTTGTAGTACGAGTCGACCTTCCCCTGCACGATCTTCTCGCGCAGCGACTCGGGCTTGCCGCTCTCGGCGAACTGCTGCTCGGCTATCCGACGCTCGCGCTCGACTTCCTCTGCAGGAATGCCGTCGCGATCGACGGCGAGCGGTGCCGCGCTCGCGATGTGCAGCGCGATCTCGCGCACGAGCTCCTTGAACTCATCGGTGCCGGACACGAAATCCGTCTCGGAGTTCACTTCGACGAGCACGCCCACCTTACCATTGTGGTGGATGTAGCTGCCCACGCGTCCCTCGCTCGCGGTGCGATCCGAGCGCTTCTCGGCCTTTGCAATGCCCTTGGCGCGGAGAAGCTCGCCCGCCTTCTCCATGTCGCCCCCCGCCTCTTCCAGGGCGCGCTTCGCGTCCATCATGCCCGCGCCGCTCTTCTGGCGGAGCTCCTGAACGTGCTTTGCTGTGAATGCGGTAGTCGTAGCCATTTTTCAATCCTTCACGCTTGTCAGCGTGTTCTGGTCTCGGGCAGCCGCAGAACCCCGCGCGGCCGCATGAATCATGTCGCTTTCACGAGAACGCCCCCGGCGGGGCCGGCGGCGAACTCAGTTTACTTCGAAGGCGTGCCGGACACTACTCCGACCAGCCCTACTCCGCCGCTGCCTCGTCCGCAGGCACCGCACCGGCGTCCGGAGCGTCGCCGGCATCCGCGGGCTGTCCGCCCACATTGAGGCGTGCTGCGATTGCCTCGGGCTTCGCACGACGGCGCGGGCGGCGACGGCGACGCTTCTCGCCTTCATCCGCCGGCTCCGTTCCACGATCGGAGCTGTACGTCGTCTGACCTTCCTCGCCCTCTTCCGACTCCTCGCGCTTCGGCGCCTCGCGGCGTGCCTCGGCGATCGTGTCGGCGATGGCCTTCGTGATCAGCTCGACCGAGCGAATCGCATCATCGTTGCCTGCGATCGGCACCGAAATGAGATCGGGATCGGCGTTCGTATCGACGATCGCGACGATCGGCAGACCGAGCTTGTTCGCTTCGGTGACGGCGATCTTTTCCTTCTTCGAATCGACGATGAACAGCAAGCCCGGCAGACGGCCCATGTTCTTGATGCCCGAGAGATACTTGTTCAGCTTCTCGAGCTCACGGGACATCATGAGCTGCTCTTTCTTCGTGTAGTTCTGGAAGTCGCCGCCCTCTTCGCTGCCGGCCTCGAGATCCTTCAGGCGGCGGATCTGCTTCTTCACCGTCTGGAAGTTCGTCAGCATGCCGCCGAGCCAGCGCTCGGTGACGTACATCGCGCCGCAGCGCTCAGCCTCGGCCTGCACTATTCCCTTGAGCTGACGCTTGGTGCAGACGAAGAGGACGTTCTCGCCGCGCAGAACCGCATCGCGCACGAGCTTCTGTGCGAGCTCGAGCTGGCGGAGGGTCTTCTGCAGATCGATGATGTGGATCCCGTTGCGCTCGGCGAAGATGTACCTGCGCATCTTCGGATTCCAGCGGCGGGTCTGGTGTCCGAAATGGACACCGGCTTCGAGCAGTTGATCGAGGTTCGGCAGAGTCATGAGTGCTTGCAATCCCTTCGGGTTTAGTCGGCCGCTCTCGTCATCGTTGCAATCGACCGCTCATAGCGGCACCCGAAAGCAACTCGGAGAGCGTGAAAGATTCTCCGCGCGAACGAGCGTCGCGCGGAGAGACGGCAACTGCTTAACGCTTCGAGAACTGGAACCGCTTGCGGGCCTTCGGACGGCCCGGCTTCTTGCGCTCGACCGAGCGCGAATCGCGCGTCATGAGGCCGAGGTCACGCAGCTTGCGACGGTGCGTCTCGTCCATCTCGACGAGGGCGCGGGATACAGCGAGGCGCAGCGCGCCCGCCTGTCCACTCTGCCCACCACCTTCGAGCTTCGCCTTCACATCGTAGCGGCCGAGCGTGTCGGTCGCCGTGAACGGCTGCTGAATCGCCGAAACGAGCGTCGGACGCGGGAAGTAATCGCCGAGCGTGCGGCCGTTGACATCCCACTTGCCGGAGCCGGCGCGAATGTAGAGACGGCAAACCGCTTCTTTCCGGCGCCCGATCGTGTGCGTAATCCCTTCGGCCATTACTTGCTCTCGCTCTGACGAAGTTTGAGGACGGTTGGCTGCTGCGCGGTGTGCGGGTGATCCGCATCCGCGTAGACACGCAGCTTGAGACGCAGCACCTGGCGGCCGAGCGCGGTCTTCGGAAGCATGCCGTAGACGGCCTTCTCGATCACACGATCCGGATGCTTGGCGATCATGGTGGCGAACGGCGTGAAGCGCTCGTGTCCCATGTAACCGGTGTGATGGAAGTAGCGCTTCTGCTCAGCCTTGCGGCCGGTGACCTTCACCTTGGACGCGTTGATGACGATGACGTTGTCACCCGTATCCATGTGCGGCGTAAACATCGGCTTGTGCTTGCCGCGTATGATCTGTGCGACTTCGGCGGCGAGTCGTCCGAGCACCATCCCCTCGGCGTCGACTACGAACCATTTGTGCTCGATGTCGCTCGGTGTTGCGGTGTAAGTTGATCTCATGTGCGTCGAAAATGGCATGCAGAGCGATTGCGCTCCGAAAGGGAGCGCATCGCCCAACTAGGCGTTTGGGGCAGACTCTTAAGCTACGAAAGGAGTTAGGCGTTGTCAACGCATCTGCGCAGCGTGGTACTGGTGGGATCCCTGTCTGTACTCGGGGTGGCCGGGTGCAGCCATCCAGTGAGCGAGCGGATCAGCGACCTGTGCAACGGATATTCGGTGGTGCAGCACGTGTATCTGGTAGTCGACACACTGACCTCGCGAGCCGGGACGGACGCCCAGCGGCTCAAGGGGAAGGTCTACCCCGTGACCATCAATCTCCACACGCTGCTCAACCACAAACGCTGCGAGGACAACAGCGGCGAAGGCGCAGTGCTCGGCTACCTCCCCGATGCACTGACGACCGCGGTCGCGACGCGGAAGCAGGTGATGCGCTGGGACATCGAGGGAAAGATGCTGCGGGTGGATCTCAACCCTGGCGTGATCGACAACAATCTCAACTTCGCGCTCCCGATGGACGGCAGGGATGGGCGCTGGTCGCTGGCGAAGCTGGCGGGGCAGATCGGGTCGGGGCGGCTCGTGCGGGACACCACGGCGCTCCGGTAGGCGCGGCGACGGCTACTCGAGCTCCACGAGAAGCGCGCCCTTCTCCACAGCCGCGCCAACGATGACGTGAACGGCTTTGACCTTCCCGGCGGCCGGCGCGCGGAGCTCGTTCTCCATCTTCATCGCCTCCATGACGACGAGGCCGTCGCCGGCCGCGATCATGTCGCCCGCTTTCACACGCAGCTGCACGATCAGTCCGGGCATGGGCGCGCGAAGCGGCGCCGGCCCGGCGGGCTTCGCGACCGACGCCTGCATCTCGCGGATCGCCCGCGCACGCGAGTCGAGGGCCTCGGCGTCGTAGCGATGTCCGTCGAGCCACAGGCGATAACGGCCGCGCGCGACGCGCTCGCGCATCACCATGCGGTGCACGGCGTCGTTCACGCTCACGATACGCACCGGCGTCCCGGCGACCTGCTGGAGCGAAGCACGATAGTTGACTCCGTCAACTATTACGGTTCCCTCTCGCACGTCGACGTTGTACCGCTGGCCGTTTACCTCGACGACGTAAATCACGCGTTCGCCGGAACGAGCTCGCACACGGTTTCGACATGGGCGGTTTGCGGGAACATGTCGTATGCGCGGAGCGAGGCGATACGGTAGCCCGGCATGCGAGTGAGATCGCGCGCGAGCGTCGCCGGATTGCAGCTCACGTAGACGATCGCGCGCGGCGCGGGATCACTCTGCCCGAGCTGTTCGGTTACGCGACCGTCGACTCCCGTGCGCGGCGGGTTGAGCACGACGACGTCGGCGGGGAGGAGCGAGCCGAGCACCGCTTCGACTTTTGCGGATACCGATGTCGAGCCGCCAGGCAGCTTCACGGTCGCGTGTGATGAGGCGTCGGAATCGAGCTCGATGGCGGAGACACGCACTCCGGTGGCTGCAAGCGCGAGCGCGAGCTCGCCCGCGCCCGAGTAGCCATCGATCACCTTTGCCGGATTGTGCGCGAGGACGCGTTCGAGTACGTAGTCGTGCATCTGCGCGGCGACAGGCGCGTTGACCTGCACGAACGATGCGCCGAGCGCGTTGGAGTCGCCGCGCTGCTGCATGAGACGACGACGCTTCTTCTCCGGAATCCACCAGAGCGCGTTCAGGGAGGAAACGGACTCGAAAAAACGAGGCGCCTCGGGCCAAACGTCGCCGCCCTCGAGGACGAAGGTCGCGCCGGCCTCGTCGATCCGCACCGCGCCGCGCAGCGCCGACGCGATCGGAAACATCGACTGCGCCGACATGATCTCCTTCCAGATCGTGACGACGCGCTCGTCCGTGATCGGGCAATCATTCAACGCGAAGACCTTGTGCGGCGAATCGTAGGGATGGAGTCCGGCTATCCATCGCGCGCCGCTTCGCCGCATCGCGAGCGTGAGCTTGCGGCGATAGCGCCATTGTTTCGCGCTCGGCAGAACTTCGGGCGCGGTGATCGAGCGCTTTCCGATGCGCGTGATCGAGTCGCGGATGATCCCGCTCTTCGCAGCGAGCTGCGCGGCATACTCCATGTGCTGCAGCTGGCAACCACCACAGCGATCCATCGTATAGTGCGGGCAGGGCGGCTCCACCCTGCTCGGCGCGGGGTGCTCGAGGCGCACGAACTCCGCCCGCGCGAACGAGCCGCGCATCGCGATGTCGACCGTGCCGACATCGCCGGGTGCCGAGCGAGGGACGAATACCACGAAGCCCTCGGCGCGCGCGACGCCGTCGCCGCCCGCGGCAATCGACTCGACGGTCACGGAGATGGAGGCCACTAGCGGCGCCGCAGTCCGTCGCGGATGCCTGCGTCGCGCCAGGCATCGTGGCTGCTCGCACCGTTTGCTGTTCCGCCCGCGCCGTTCGATGCCGCGAGCCGCCCCGCGCGCTCGCTCTCGGCAAGAAGCGCGGCGGCGATCGCCACGGCGATCTCCCCGTCGGGGGTCGAGCCGCCAGCGGTGAGCGATGGCAGCCGTCGCTCGAGCCACTGGATGTCGATCGCGCCGCGCTGAAACTCCACATCATCCATCACGCGCAGATGAAAATCGCGCGACGTCTCCACGCCGACGATCGTGAGCTCGAGGAGCGCGCGCCGCATGCGCGCTATCGCCTCGTCGCGCGTCCCCGCCCACACGATGAGCTTTCCGAGCAGCGGATCGTAGTGCAGCCCGATCTCACTTCCCGCGCCGACGCCGCCGTCCCAGCGTACACCGGGTCCACCCGGCACGCGGAGGAAGGAGATCGTTCCCGTCGACGGAAGAAAGTCGTTCCCCGCATCCTCGCTCGTGATCCGGCACTCGATCGCCCAGCCGCGCGGCTCGGTCATCATCGGCGCGGTCGGCAGCCGCTCGCCGGCCGCGATGCGAAGCTGCCACTGCACGAGATCGAGCCCGCTCACGAGCTCCGTCACAGGATGCTCGACCTGGAGGCGCGTGTTCATCTCCAGAAAGTAGAAATTCCCATCGGCGGCGAGGAGAAACTCGCACGTTCCCGCATTCACGTAGCCGGCAGCTTTCGCCATCCGCACTGCCGTGTCGCCCATCTTCTTCCGCAGCTCCGGCGTCACCGCGACGCTCGGCGCCTCCTCGATCATCTTCTGGTGTCGGCGCTGAATGGAGCACTCCCGCTCGCCGAGCGAGTGCATGGTGCCGTGCATGTCGCCCAGCACCTGGATCTCGACGTGGCGCGGTCCGGCGATGTACTTCTCGACATACACTGCGTCGTCGCCGAACGAGGTCATCGCCTCGCGCTTCGCGCTCGCGAGCGCGCTCGCGAGCTCCGCGGCGGAGTGGACGATGCGCATCCCCTTCCCTCCGCCGCCGGCCGAGGCCTTGAGCAGCACCGGATAGCCGAGACTCTTCGCTACCGACTCGGCCTCGCTCGCATCGCGCAGCGGCTCGGTGGTGCCGGGCACCACCGGCACATTGGCAGTCGCGGCGAGCGCGCGCGCCGCTGTCTTGCTGCCGACGGCGGCGATCGCCGATGCCGGCGGCCCGATGAAGACGAGCCCCGCCTCCACGACCGCGCGCGCGAAGTGCTCGCGCTCGGAGAGAAAGCCGTAGCCTGGATGAATGGCCTGCGCGCCCGTGCGCTTCGCCGCCTCGATCAGCTTGTCCGCGCGGAGGTAGCTCTCGCGCGATGGCGCCGGCCCGATGTTCACCGCCTCGTCGGCCTCGCGCGCGTGCGGCGCCGACGCATCCGCGTCGCTGTAGACCGCGACCGAGGCGACACCGAGCTCTCTGCATGCACGAACGATGCGAAGCGCGATCTCACCGCGATTCGCGATGAGGACCTTATTGAACACGCAGCTCGCGTTCGGCGACGGAGAGGATGTCGCCCATCGGCGCTCGCTGGAACTGCGTGCTGCCGACGAAGCTGTAGCGCAGGATGCTCGCGCTGTCGATGAGGAACGACGCCGGATGCGCGCTGTTGAACGCGTCGATGCCGAGCGGATGCCAGACGCCGTATGCCTTCACGACCTTCCGATCGCCATCGCACAGGATTGGAAAGCGGTACGGATTGTCGAGCTTCTCGAGTGAGACGCGTACGCGGTACCACGCCTGCGCGAGCACCGCGGCGACGCGGATCCCCGCGCCCTCGAGCGTCGGCAGCGCCTCCTCGAGCTCGGTGAGCTGACGACGGCAGCTCGGGCACCACATCCCCCGATGAAAGACGAGCAGCAGCCCGCGATGTCCTGCGAGCAGCGAGTCGAGATCGAACGTGCTGTCGGAGATCGCGTCGCGCAGAAGGAATGTCGGAACGCGATCGCCCAGTCGGAGCGTGATGCTTGGACGCGGCATTAGAGCGGGATGTTCCCGTGCTTGCGGGGTGGATTGGTGTCGCGCTTGGCGCGCATCGTTTCGAGGGCGTCAATGAGTCGCGGGCGCGTGTCACGCGGATCGATGACATCGTCGACGTAGCCTCGCGACGCCGCGACATAGGGATTCGCGAATTGTTCGCTGTACTCGGCCACCTTTGCGTCCATCGCCGATTCGGGATTCGAGCTCTCGGCGATCTCACGCTTGAAGAGTATCTCGACCGCTCCCTTGGCTCCCATCACCGCGATCTCCGCCGTCGGCCACGCCACGTTGTAGTCGCCGCGAATGTGTTTGCTGCTCATCACATCGTACGCGCCGCCGTATGCCTTGCGCGTGATCACGGTGAGCTTGGGCACCGTCGCCTCGCAGTACGCGTAGAGGAGCTTGGCGCCGTGGCGGATGATTCCGCCGTGTTCCTGACTCACGCCGGGGAGAAAGCCCGGGACATCCTCGAAGGTGATGATCGGGATGTTGAACGCGTCGCAGAAGCGGATGAAGCGCGCGGCCTTGATCGATGCCGGAATGTCGAGCACTCCCGCGAGCACCGCCGGCTGATTCGCTACGATGCCGACGCCGAAGGAGCCGAGGTGCGCGAAGCCGCAGATGATGTTCGCGCCGTAGTCGCGATGCACCTCGAGAAAGTCACCATCGTCGACGATGCGGCGGAGCACGTCGTGCATGTCGTACGGCTTGTTCGTATTGTCGGGAACGATGTCGAGCAGCGCCTCGTCGCGACGATCGCGCGGATCGGTTCCACTTCCGCGCGGCGACTCGGCGAGATTGTTCGAGGGGATGAAGCGGAAGAGATCGCGGATCTGCTGCAGGCACGCGATTTCCGAGTCGCACGCGAAGTGCGCGACGCCGGACACGGAGGCGTGCGTGTCGGCGCCTCCGAGTGCTTCCATCGTCACGTCCTCGTGCGTCACCGTCTTCACGACGTTTGGCCCCGTGACGAACATGTACGACGTGCCGCGTACCATATATACGAAGTCGGTTATCGCCGGCGAGTACACCGCCCCTCCCGCGCACGGGCCGAGGATCGCCGAGATCTGCGGCACCACACCCGAGGCGAGCGTGTTGCGGAGGAAAATGTCCGCATAGCCGCCGAGCGAAACGACGCCTTCCTGGATGCGCGCGCCGCCGGAATCATTGAGCCCGATCATCGGTGCGCCGTTCCGTACGGCGAGATCCATCACCTTGCAGATCTTCTCCGCGTGTGCCTCCGACAGCGAGCCGCCAAAGACCGTGAAATCCTGAGAGAAGACGTAGACGAGGCGGCCGTCGATGCGACCGTAGCCCGTGACGACACCGTCACCAAAGACGCTCGCCTCATCATCGCTGCTCGCCGCCGAGCGCGAAGTAACGAAGCGGTCGAGCTCGACGAAGGAGCCGTCGTCGAGGAGGAGATCGAGGCGCTCGCGAGCGGAGAGCTTGCCCTTGGCGTGCTGCGTGGCAAGCCGCGCGGCACCACCGCCGACCTCGGACGATGCCCGGTGGCGCTCGAGGAGCTCGAGTTTCTCTCGCATCGTCATGAGGGGGGAAAGTAGCGCCGGACGGGAGAGGTAGCCAGCGGCGCGTCTGCTACTGGTCCGTCTTGTCCGGGTACAGCGAGCCCGCCTTCTCCGGGGTGATCGGCACGCCCGCAAGGGCGATCGCTCGCGCAAGCACGGGATCGCGATGCGCGGCGAGGTCGGCGGCCGTCGGCAGCAACAGCTCGTCGGGCTTCACGCCGACGCCTTCGAGTCGGCCGCCGTCCGACATGATCACGTCCGCTTGTGTCACCTGAACTCCGTAGAACATTTTCGTTTCTATTCCAATCGACTTGGGATGATACATCGCCTCCATCACTGCGCCGGCGGTGCGGTCGCCAATGACGATTGCACGCCCGGATAGCTGCATCGCACGCGCAAAAATCTCCGAAGCCGACGCGGAGCGGGCGTCGACGAGTATGAACAGCTGGCCTGTGAAGGCATCGTTTCCCCTACCCTTCGCGACGAGAGGTGATGTTCTCCTGCGCTCGTGCAACATGCCGAGGACGAGACTGTCGCGCTGCATCTGCTTGGCCAGCTCGAGCATTGTCTTGACGTAGCCACCGCCGTTGCCGCGAAGGTCGATGATGAGCGCCTTTCGTCTTCTCGCGCGCTTCAACACGTCATAGATATCGTCGTAGCCCGTCGCGAAGGTCGGCATTTTCCAGAGGATCAGGTCGTCGCCGAATTCGATGGAGAGCCCGCGCGTCCTCTCGGCGTCCTTCTCACCCTCCCGTATGAGCTGCCCAATATCGCGACCGCCGTCGGCGCCGCTGATATCAATGAGGACGCCGTGCTGACTGACTTTTGCCCGCAGGTCGAGCTCCCGCGTGCCGCCACCCGGATCGCGAAGAGTCGCGTGGAGGGTGGGTTGTGGGCGAAGGACGCGGAGGAGATAGTTGATCTGCCACAGGTTTGCGCGCGCAGGAGCATAGCCCGCGACCGTCAATACCTGATCCCCGACGCGCACGCCCTGCCTCGCGGCGTCGCTCTCCTTCTTCACGGCGACCACGAAGCACGCGTTGCCGAACATGGCCATGTTCCAGCCGTAGTCGACGTGCACGGTCGTGGACGGCGGAGCGAAGACCGTATGTGAGCCGTTCAGATTCAGCGCAAACCACGCGACGGCGCCGAGCGCTCCGCTGAGCGCCACGGCATCGCGGATGTGCGCGGAAGCCGAGTCATACGCGGCGGCGAGGTTTACGCCCCCAAACGTCGAATCGTAATAGTTCTCGGCGATTTCGCTCCGAACTCCGCTCAGCATCTCCTGCATTTTCTTGCGCTCTGGAGTCGGAAAATTTCCGGCTTGAGCACTCGCAAGCACTGGGAGCGCGACGAGCGATACCCCGAGCACAGCGGCGATGGCCAGCGCACTTCGAGTTCGAGAAGCCAAGACGCCCATGTGCGAATCTGCCTGAAGAAGTTCGCCTTCCGTTGCACACGATGGGAAGCGTGCATGCGCGACGCAAGAACCCCGGCCCGTACGTGGCGGTCAGCACGATCCCACGCTGAACCGGCTTCACCCTCCAATCTCGAGCATCCGCCACGCCTGCGAGCTATACTCCCGCACACGGTGACCCGAACGTCATACCCAGGATCCCTGAGGGACCCATGAAAGATGCAGGGAGCACCGCCGTGTCCTCGGCGGCGAAGATGATGTCGCGACGAGTGGCGATGATGCTGTTCGCGACGGCCCTTTTCATGATGAACGCAGCGACCGCAACGGCGGGTATGACCGGTGCGCGAGCCATTACGGGGAGCTGTGCGGCCAGGGACGCGAGAAGCGATCGCCTCGTCGCGAAGCTCAAGGCATTTGTCGGCAAGACGGACATGGGTGGTACGATTGAAAAGACGACGATGGGTCTGGCGGAGGTCAGTCCGTCGCAGGTCGCCCTGGTCGCCGACAAATCGATATGCGCGAAGGCAGCAGTGGCATTCGATGCGAAGCAGCTTCAGAAGCGCAACAGCTACACGCTCTATGTCGCCACTCTCGGATCATCGTACGGAGTCGTGAACACCATCATGCTCGCGCCGGGTTACGAAGCTATATATATCTTCGATAAAAGCTGGAAATACATTGGCGTCAAGTAGGACAGCCGACCGCGCCGACTCTTCCACCAGATGCAAAAACGCCCCGCCGAATTTCTTCGGAGGGGCGTTTTTGTTTTCATTCGAGATCGCCTACTCCATCGAGTCGACGTCCTCGTCCATGTTGATCGGCGCCGGCGAGTTCTCCTCGTCCATCGGAATCACCTTGCTCGGCGTTTCCGGACGCGGCGGCTGATCTTCCGGCACGTTCGTCACCGTCAGCACGATCCGGCGATGAATCGGATCGACCTCGAGCACGCGCATGTCGAACTTCATGCCCTCGTACACATCGTCCGCGGGATTGACGACCGGCTTGCCGAGATTGAGCTGCGAGATCGGAACGAAGCCTTCGATGTCGTTGCCGATGTCGACGACGACGCCCTTGTCCATCAGACGCACAACGTGGCCGCTGACATCCGTGTTCACCGGATAGCTCTCACCGATGCTCAACCACGGATCCTCGATCGCCTGCTTGAGTCCAAGCGAGATCCGCTTGTTCTCGGCGTCGATGTTGAGAATGACGACATCCACCGCGTCACCCTTCTTCACCACTTCCGACGGATGCTGCACACGCTTCGTCCAGCTCATGTCGGAAATGTGGATCAGCCCATCGATGCCCGGCTCGATCTCGACGAATGCACCGAAGCTCGTGAGGTTGCGAACCTTGCCGTTGATGCGAGTGCCCACCGGGTACTTGTACGGCAGCACGACCCACGGATCCTGCTCCGTCTGCTTCATGCCGAGCGAGATCTTCTCCTCGTTCGGATCGACCTTGAGCACCACCGCCTCGATCACTTCGCCGATCGATACGAGCTTCGACGGGTGACGGACGTTGCGCGTCCAGCTCATCTCGCTGATGTGCACGAGTCCTTCGATGCCCGGCTCGAGCTCGATGAACGCGCCGTAGTTCGTGATCGAGACGACCTTCCCCTGGACGCGCGTGCCGACCGGATACTTCTCGGCCACGTCCTTCCACGGGTAGCTCTGGAGCTGCTTGAGGCCGAGCGAAATGCGCTCGCGCTCCCAATCGATGTCGAGAATCTTGACCTCGAGCTCCTGACCGATGTGCACCAGCTCGGACGGATGCGAGATGCGCCCCCACGACATGTCGGTGATGTGGAGGAGTCCATCCACGCCGCCGAGATCGATGAATGCGCCGAAGTCCGTGATGTTCTTGACCACGCCCTTCCGCACCTGATCCTTCTGGAGCTCCTTCATCAGCTTCTCGCGCTTGCCCGCCCGCTCGACCTCGAGGATCACGCGCCGTGAGACGACGATGTTCCGACGGCGCTTGTTGAGCTTGATGATCTTGAACTCGTACTTCTGACCCAGGAGCTCGTCGATGTTCGGGACGCGACGGAGCGCGATCTGCGAACCCGGAAGGAATGCGTCGACGCCCATGAGGTCGACGACCACGCCACCCTTGATCTTCTTGACGAGCGTGCCTTCCACAGGCTGGTCGGTTTCGTACGCCTGACGAATGCGTTCCCACACGCGCATGAAGTCGGCTTTCTTCTTCGAAAGAACGACCGAACCTTCTGCGTCTTCGAGATGCTCGAGCAGCACCTCGACCTCGTCACCTGGCTTGAGGTCGGGATGATCCTTGAACTCTTCGAGCGGAACGGCGCCCTCCGACTTGAAGCCGATGTCGAGGATGACCATGTTGTCACGGATCTCCAGGACCTTCGACTTGACGATCTCTCCTTCATCGATCGACGCGAGCGTGCCCGCGTACAGCTCGATCATCTCCGCTTCCTGCTCGGGCGTGTACTCGTCTTCGTCCCACCGGTTGTCGCCGTGGGCGAGAAGGCGCAGCTGTCCCTTCTGCTGGTCGCGCTGCGAGAGCGTCGCTGTTGGGGTGGTCTCTTCTTCTAGGTCAGGCATACGGTTGCGATTCTCCTAAACCGCGGAATCTTTAGGCTCGCCGCGACGAGTCGAAAATGTGGATGGAAAATACCGACGACGAACGCGCGCAACGCCGAACGCGGTGCGCGAACGTGGCCGGGCTCGAATCTTTATATCCGAAGAGGTAAAGCTAAAAGCGACGGGCGTTTAAGGCAACTGACCGCCCGTAACCTCTCAACCGCGCTCGCCTGACCCGTCCGCCGAGGCGTCGTCGCGGAAAACGCGGGCCAGCGAAACGATGCGCTCGACCTGCTCCGCCTGCGTCAGATAGGTGGTGTCGATCAGGATCGCGTCTTTCGCCTGGACAGTCTGCGTGGCGTCCTTCGCGTCGCGCTGCACGAGGCGCTCGGTCTCGTCCGCGATCTCGGCGTCGGTGGGTCCGCGACCGTGGCGCTGGGTGAGCCGGCGCCGGGCTCGCTCCCACGGGTCGGCTATGAGAAAGACCTTCAGGTCCGCGTCGGGAAAGACGACGGTGCCAATGTCGCGCCCGTCGACGACCACGTCCCTCCCCTGTGCAGCCTCGCGCACGTGCACGTTCACCCACTTTCTCACGCCCTCCATCTGCGCGACGCGCGACACGTTGCGCGTTACCTCGGGAGCGCGGATCAGCTCCTCCATCTCGCCGCGCTTCCAGATCGGCATGAAGGAGTGCTGAGCCGGGCGGAGCGAGATCTCATCGAGCCCCGAGAGTACCGTTGCTTCGTCGAACTCCTCTCCGGCGCGCGCGATTGCGACCGCCGTCGCGGCCCGGTAGAGAGCGCCCGAGTCGACGTGGCGAAAGCCGAGGCGCTGGGCGACCCACTGCGCCGTGGATGACTTGCCGGAGGCTGCGGGCCCGTCGATCGCGACGACGAGTGAGCCGCGCGCGCTTCGGATGCGCGGAGACGACGGAGGAGTTGGAGCGCTCATCTACCGTCTCGCCTTCGCGCGCGCGACGTCATCCCAGAATGCGGGATACGAAACTGCGACGCACGCAGGATCATCAATCTCGATCTCGTTGCCCGGGAGTGCACCAAGGATGCCGAAAGCCATTGCGATGCGATGATCGCCGTGGGTGGTCACGCGTCCGCGCAACGGTTTCTGCGACCCCTCCACGGTCAGCCCATCCGGTCGCTCGTCGGCGCTAGCCCCGATCGCGCGGAGATTCGACACGACGGTCGCGATACGATCGCTCTCCTTCACTCGAAGCTCCTCGGCGCCGCCGATCTCCGTAGTCCCGCGCGCGCGGGAAGCAATGCAGGCAAGGAGCGGAAGCTCGTCGATCATCGACGGCACCTGCGCCTCGCCGACCGTTATTGCGCTGAGCTCCGAGTGCGAGCCGATGATCGTGCCCGTCGGCTCGCCGCCCTGATCAGGGCCCGCGTCGATCCTCACGAAGCCGCCCATCGTTCGCAGCATGTCGAAGAAGCCGATGCGCGTGGGGTTCAGACACACATTCGGAACCGAGACAGGCGAGTCCGTCGCAAGCACCGCGAGCGCGATGAGAAAGGCCGCCGACGATGGATCCGCCGGCACGCGGATGTCGAGCGGCGAGAGCGCGCCGCGCAATGCCGCGACGCGCACCCGCGTCCCATCGACTTCGACGCTCGCGCCCAGCGCGCGAAGCATGCGCTCGGTGTGATCGCGCGAGCGCGATGGCTCCGTCACCTCGACATCCACGCCGCCGACGATTCCCGCGAGCAGGATTGCGCTCTTGATTTGCGCACTCGCGGTCTCGGAGCTCCACGCGATGGGCTTCAGCGTGCCACCCGAAATCACCATCGGCAGTCCGTCACCCAACTGGAGCTCGACTCGCGCGCCCATCGCGGCGAGCGGCCGCGCGACGCGCTTCATCGGGCGCCTGCTCAGGCTCGAGTCGCCGATGAAGCGCGAGCGGAAGTCGCACCCCGCGGCCACGCCTGCCATCAGCCGCGTCGTCGTTCCGCTGTTGCCGCAATCCAGATCGATGCTCGGCGCAGTCAACGCACGCGCGCCGCTTCCATCGATCGAGATGTCACGGCCGAGCGGCGGCACGGGAACCCCGAGCGCGCGAAGGACGCCGGCAGTGCTGTTCACATCCGCGGACTCGAGGATGTCACGAACACGCGAGCGCCCGCTCGCGAGCGCCGCGAAGATGAGTGCGCGGTGCGAGAGCGACTTGTCGCCGGGAACGCGGATCTCGAGCGGCGCACTCATGCCGAGGGCTCTGCCCCGCGGCGCCACTCGCGTGCAGCGTCCCAGATCTTTCTGAGCGCACGCTGGTCGTCGTGCGACAACGCCTCTCTCAGCTCGGCGACGCTTCTCTCGAGCTTTGTCAGTGCCCCATCGAGCACCTCCGGCTGCGCCGTAACGAGCGACGACCATTGCTCGAACGCACTCGCCGCGAGCCTCGTGGTGTCGCGCGCGCCGGGCCCGACGCTCCCGGGATCGATGTGCTCGGCGGCGAAGGTCGCGGCGAGCGCAGTGGACGCGAGCTGCGGCAGATGACTGATCCATGCCATCATCGCGTCATGCTCCTCGGCCGAGCGATAGTCGAGTCGCGCGGCGCCGACTTGCGCCCAGAGCCAGTCCATCCACCCGCGAACATGAGCGGATGCGCGCGACTCGATGCTGACGGTGCTGCCGGCGAAGAGCTCCGCGCGCGATGCGCCGAAGCCGGAATCGTGCGAGCCCGCGAGCGGGTGGGCGCCGATCACGCGCGCATACGTCGGCTCGTCGAGTCCGAGCGCGGCACGCGACTGCACACCGCCGCAGTGGATGATGGCCGCATCGTCCGGTGCGGCGCGCATCGCGACCGCGGCGACTTCGGCGATGGCCTGCACGGGCACCGCGATGATGACCAGGCGCGCATCGGACATCGATTGAATGAGCTCGACATCGGGTACGTCGATGTTGGCCGCGCGCGCCATCGCGCGATCCTCGGGCGACGTGCTCCAGCCGGTGACGAATCCACCGCCGTTCGGCGTAATCGCCGTGGCGAGTGATCCGCCGATGCATCCGAGGCCGACCACGGTGACGCTCGGAAGCTTCATCGAAGCAGCGGCTCCAGCGCGATTGCCGCATTGGTGTGCTCGTCCCGGTACTTCACGATGATCGGCGTCTGTAGCGAGAGCTGCTGCGACTTGCCCCACCCCGCTGCGAACGGTCGCGCGCCCGGTACCACGACGGCTCCCTCGGGGATCTCGAGCGGCGCGTCACCCTCGGCGCGATGCACCGTTTCGGTGACGAGATCGTAGACCGGAGTGCCGCGAGTGAGAATCACTCCCGTCGCGATCACCGCGCGCCGACGTACCACCGTTCCCTCATAGATGCCGCAGTTGCCGCCGATGAAGACATCGTCCTCGATGACGACTGGCGCTGCATTAGCCGGCTCGAGGACACCGCCGAGCTGCGCGGCGGCGCTGACGTGCACGCGCTCGCCGACCTGCGCGCACGAGCCTACGAGCGCGTGCGAATCGATCGTCGTGCCCGCGCCCACGTGCGCGCCGATGTTGATCAGCATCGGCGGCATGCAGATCACGCCGCGGGCGACGAAGCATCCGCGACGGATGATGGAGCCGCCGGGCACGATGCGGATGCCGTCCTCGAGGGTGAAGTCACGCTCGTGGAAAAGCTGCCGGTCGAAGAAGCGAAAGGCACTTCCGTCGACGTGGCCCATCTCGACGAGCTCGCTCACGCGAAAGCCGAGCATGATGCCCGTCTTCACCCACGTCACCGCATTCCACTTGCCGGCGGCATCGCGCTCCGCCGCGCGCACATCGCCGCGCTCGAGCGCGTCGAGCAGCTCCGATACCGCGCGACGGGCTTCGGCGCGGTCGAACGACTCGCTCGCGGCTGCGGCTGCAGACGCACGCTCGATGTGCGCGCGAAGCTCTTCGAATCCGTCGCGCATCGTCAGCCCTGAATCAGGCCGCGCGCGAACATCAGCTCCGCATTCAGCACCGATGCCCCCGCGGCGCCGCGGATCGTGTTGTGCCCCATCGCGACGAGTCGCAGATCGAGAATCGGATCCGTCCGCACGCGCCCGACGACGACCGACATCCCATTCCCGGCGTTCACATCCCGCCGCGGCTGCGGACGATCGCGCTTCATCGTGACGAGCACGGGATTCGCCGGCGCGCTTGGCAGTCCCATCCCGGCGATCGCGCCCTTCCAGGAGCGCAGCGCATCCATGGCCGCATCGGGAGTCGCGTGCGTTGCGAGCTGGATGGACATGCACGCCGTGTGTCCATGTTCTACCGCGACTCGATTCACCTGCGCACTCACCCGCATCGATGCCGGCGTCACGGCGCCATTCTCGAAGGTTCCGAGAATCTTGAGCGGCTCCACCTCGATCTTCTCCTCCTCGCCACCGCCGATGAACGGGATGACGTTGCCGAGAATGTCGAGCGACGGAACTCCGGGATAGCCGGCTCCGGAAAGCGCCTGCAGCGTCGTGACGAAGAGCTGCTCGATGCCGAAGGCCTGTTGGAGCGGGGCAAGCGCGAGCGCGATCACCATCGTCGAACAGTTCGAATTGGTGACGATCGCGCCCGCCCAACCACGCGTCGCGCGCTGTATCGCCAAAAGGCCGAGATGATCGGGATTGACCTCGGGGATGAGGAGCGGCACATCCGCATCCATCCGATGGTTGCGCGCGTTGCTGAGCACGAGCCGCCCGGCGCGCGCGAACGCACCCTCGACCTCTCCCGCGACATCGGAGTCGAGCGCCGAGAATACGACGGGCGTGTCCACGGCGGATGGCTCGCACAAGGTGACCACGAGATCGCCGACACGCGCTGGCAGGTCGCCGCTCAGCCAGTGCGCTGCATCGCGATAGCGTTTGCCGGCCGAGCGTTCGGAGGCGGCGACGGCGGTGACCTCGAACCACGGATGATCCGCGAGCAAGCGGATGAACATCTGCCCTACTGCGCCTGTGGCACCGAGTACGCCGACGGGGATTTTGCGTGCGGGAGCGACGGTAGCTGTCATGAGGCGAGTAATGTACGCACGATATGCATGTAGCTGGAGACGGACGAACGGAGCTCGTCGATGTCGATGAACTCGTGCGGGGTGTGAGCGACGTGGATGGAGCCGGGACCAAAGAGCAGCGGCGTGCCCCACTTCTCGAGGAGCGGTATGTCGCTCGTGTAGGAGACCGCGCCGCTGTCGAAGCCTGGCATCGTGTGAAAGTGCTGCGCGGGAATGTGCGGCGCGAATTCGAGCTCCGCGCGCCCGAGCGCCCAGCGCCCGAGGATCTCGCGCACGATCGCAGGGTCGCCGACGAGTCGGACCATCAGGTGCGCCTCGGCCACATCGGGGACGATGTTCGCTTCGCGCCCCGCTCGGAGAGTGCCGACGTTGATCGTGGTCGCGCCGAAAAGAGGATCGGCGGGAAGCTCGAGCTCTTCGAGCGTGGCGAGAAGCGCGAGCATTGGCGTGATCGCGGAGGCGCCAAGCTCCGGATAGGCCGAGTGGGCAGCGCGCCCATGCGTGCGGACGGTGACGTGCATCGATCCTTTCGCGCCCAAGGCGAGGCGTCCTTCGGTGGGCTCGCCGTTGACGAGGTAGCGGCTGGTGGCCGGCAGCAGGTTCGCGGCGCGCGCGCCGTCGGAGCTCGTCTCTTCGCCTACCACGAGGAGGAGATCCACGCGCTCCTCACCCTCGTCGGCGAGGGATTGGGCGGCGGTCATCATGGCGGCGGCGATTCCCTTCGCGTCGCAGGCGCCCCGGCCGGTGAGCTGAGTTCCGACGCGGGCGGGTGCGATGTATGGCGGAACTGTATCCAGATGCGTGGAAAGGGTGACGGAACCGAGACCGCGCGATGCCCAGATGTTGGCACGATCGGGCGACACTGGTTGAAGCGTCACCGTCCAGTCTCTCTCACGAAGCCAGGCGGCGGCGAGCTCTACCGCAGGTGCCTCGGCGCCGGTGAGGGAGGGCGCTGCGATCAGCGCTTCGGCGAGGGAGACGACGTCGGTCATCGAAACAACGTACAAGAGATGGAGAGTGCGTAACAGCGCACGATACTGAATGCATGCGTCGCAGTCATGATCGATGTGACTGCGACCGGGGATTGCTCGGGACGGTAGAATCGCATAATATGGGTAGACCGAACATATACCGAAGATCGCACCAGTAGTGCGACTCGCGCAGCGCGATATAACTCGTTCGTTACCCGTTACGCAAAAAGGCATACCATGCCCTATCTCAACCACTTTGCCGTCATGATCCGGGGCATCGTACGTGAGTCGGCTTCGCGGCGAGAGCCCGCCGAGCTTCTTCGGATTCGGCAGCTCGATCCGCGCAGCCGATGCGGGGAAAGCACGACGGTCATGCAACTGTTTCGAGTCGACTACCTGCCCGAGGATGCTCCTCGCGTGCACATGGTTTTTCACGACAAGCATGGCTGGTACTGCGAGCACGGACGCGAGTGTCCTGCCGTAGCAGTCGTTCGCAAGCACCAGCGCGTGGACGTGTCGGAGCGCTAGCGTGCCCTCGCTGCCGCCTGCGCGCTGTGTTCCGCGAAGGCCTTTGCCGTGATCGAGTGGTACGCGCAGTCGGTGCCGTACCGAAAGCGAATCCCCTCGTACTTCATCCCCAGCTTGTCCATCACATGCCTCGAGGCCGCGTTCTCCGGCGACGCCACCGCCACGATCCGCTCGAGCCCGCGCTCGCGGAATCCCCACTCGAGGGCTGCGCGCGCCGTCTCTGTCGCCAACCCGCGACCCCACGCCGTCCTGCCGAAGGCGTAGCCAACCTCGATCTCCCCGGTCTCCTCGAGCGGCTGCAGCCCCGCCCACCCTACCGCCTCATCCTCGCCTCGAAATCGAACGCCGAACATGCCTAGTCCGTGCTCGTTCCAGCACTGGAGGTAGCGAGCCACGCGCTCCACGGTCCTCTCCCGCGACACGGCCCCCTCGCCGCCGATGTAGCGCATGACATCGGCGTCGCCGCGCATCGTGACGAGCCATTCCAGGTCGTCGGTGCACAACGTGCGCATGATCAGTCGCTCCGTCTCTAGCTGAGTCATTCCCCACCCTATCGCGCTCGGGCGGCGGCTGCAAGTCTCGGCAGGAAATTCGCGCGCTCGCGCTCGACCCGCGCTCCGTGCAAGATTGTGCGAACGATCCCTCTCCATCCTTCCGAATGAGCCACATGCTGATCCGATTCGCGCTTGCGCTGCTTCTCGTCGTCGCCGCCTTCGTTCCCGCGAGCGTCGGCGCGCAGGCCGACGACCCCAATCTGGCGCGCGCGAAGCGCCTCCTGAGCTCGACGCCGCTGGTCGATGGGCACAACGATCTGCCCTGGCGAATTCGCGAGGACAGCGCGAAGCCGCGCAACGTCGTCGCGTACGATCTGCGCGGCAAGGCGCCGGGACACACGGATCTCGCTCGCATGAAGCAGGGGATGATCGGCGCGCAATTCTGGTCGGTCTACATCCCCGGCGAGATCAAGGATTCGGGCTACGCGCGCGTGCAGCTCGAGCAGATCGACATCGCGCGCCGCTTCATCGCGCTCTACCCCGAGCGCCTTGCCTTCGCCACGCGCGCGAGCGACATCCACCGAGACTTCGCGCAGGGGAAGATCGCGTCTTTCCTGGGCATGGAAGGCGGACACGCGATCGAAAACTCGCTTGGCGCGCTGCGCGCCTACTACGACCTTGGCGTGCGGTACATGACGCTCACGCACAACGTCACCCTCGACTGGGCCGACGCGGCGCTCGACGAGCCGAAGCACGGAGGGCTCACGCCGTTCGGAAAGGAAGTCGTGCGCGAGATGAATCGGCTGGGCATGCTCGTCGATCTTTCACACGTCTCGCCGGGAACGATGAGCGCCGCGCTCGATGTCGCGGAAGCGCCAGTGATCTTCTCGCATTCCGGAGCGCGCGCGCTGGTCGATCATCGCCGCAACGTTCCGGACTCGATACTCGTGCGGCTCAAGACGAACGGCGGGATCGTCATGGTGCCATTCGTGACGAGCTTCGTGTCGGCGAAAGTGCACGATCAGGAAAACGCGCGCGACGACGAGCTCAAGGCGGCGAAGACGCACTATCCGAGCGACTCGCTCGCCGTGGCGCATCACATGGCAGAGTGGCTCGCGTCACATCCGGCGCAGACCGCCACCATCGCGGATGTCGCCAACCACATCGAGCACGTGCGCGACGTGGCGGGGATCGATCATGTGGGAATCGGAAGTGACTTCGACGGCATCACCGACACCATTCAGGGGCTCGGCGACGTGTCGAAGTTTCCCTCTCTCTTCGCGGAGCTCGCACGCCGGGGCTGGTCCGATGCGGATTTACGGAAGCTGGCCGGCCAGAATCTGATTCGCGTATTTACGCAGGCAGAGACTGTCGCCGCGCGTCTCCAGAAGGAGCGCTTGCCTTCCACCGCCACGATCACTGAGCTGGACGGGAGGCTTCACCCATAGCTCGAGCGAGTGGAGTGGCTCCAGCGAGGCGGTTCCTTGATCGCGAGCAACGACAGCTCCGGCAACTCGATCCACTCGGCCGGATAGTGCCACACCCGCCTACACACGTGGCCCGCGTCAAAGATCAGACAGGCAGGCGCCTCTGCGCCCGGGACGTTGTGGGCCTTTGCCTCGCGCACACGCCAGCGCGTGCCATCCTCGCTGCTGACAAGTCGCTGCGCCACCGTTTCGAGCTTCGGTTGTCCCATTTCGTTCCCGCGCCATCCGCGCCACGCCAAATCCTGCATCCGAACTGCGCACGACCAACGTCGCGCCACTGCGTCCGGCTTCATACATCGCAAGAATGAAGCTCACGCGGAGCCGAGCGCGGCCGTTCGCGATCAGCTGCCGATTAATCGCTCAGAGTTCGCGCGCGTGGTGTCGTAACGCGCGCACGACGCTGCTTCGAGACCGGGCCTGTCCATCACGATGACCTTGCCGCGGGTGCAGCGAATCAGTCCCGCGCGCTGCAGCACACCTGCAGCAAGTGTCACCGCGGGGCGATGCACGCCGAGCATGTAGGAGAGAAATTCGTGCGTGAGGACGAAAGGCTCCATGCGTATGCGATCGTGCGTCATGAGCAGCGAGCGCGCACAGCGGGACTCGAGCGTGTGAAGCCGGTTGCACGCGACGGACTGCGCGGCCTGATTGAACAGCGCGAGCGAGTGCCGATTAACAAGTCGCGCAAAGGCCGGATTCCTGTCAACCGCCTTCGCAAACGCGGCAGCACTCATTCGGTACGACTCACCCGTGTATCGTGCACGAGCGAATATCGCCGGTGCGGCGATTCGGTTGCCGGAGGTGTAATCGGCGGAGTCAGCGGCGCCGTAGCATCGGTGCCTATAGTCGGCTCGCGCCTCGAAATGCTTTTACGGCGTCGACGACACGAATGGAGCTCCCATCAGCGCCACCAACCCCTGGCTATCCACGCCGTAGATCACCGCACCACGCGTCGGATCGTTCGCTACGACGGGGTTGCGCACAGCTGCTGTTGGGGACAGCGCCAATTTCGAGAGCTCGACGCCAGTGGCGAGCGACAGGATGTGAATGCCATCGATGCTCGAGGAGGCGACGAGCGTGCCGCTCCCGAGCGCGGCAACGAGCGTTGCAGTCGCCGCGGGGACGGCGTTGAATTGCGTCATCAATCCGCTGATTGGGGCCGAGCTCCACAGTTGTGTGCCCGTTGCCACATCGTACGCAACGACGCCAGTCCTCGTCGCGATGATCACGGCCCGATTCGCCAGCACGGGCGGTTGCGTCGTGGGTTGCACCACAGTGGCCGACCAGACGACGTGCAGATCCGACTGAGCTCGCGCCACCAGAGTCGTTCCGTTCTCGATCAGATAGATCCGCGTGTCGTCCGCGCTCACCTTGCCCGTAGGGCTGGTCGCAACGAAGGCGAGGCGCGCTCCCGTGGTGGCGTCGAAAGCGTAGACTCCGGGCAGCGGAGGATTCGCGAGCGTGGCTATCGCATGGTACGCGCCCGCGTAAAACAGCACGCCGTTCGCGACCGCCATTCCGGCATCACTGTCGTACGCATCGCCACGGGCGTGACCGTAAGAATTCTGCACCCATGATCTCACACCAGTTGCCGTCATCTTGGCGATGAACGGACCCGGCCCGTCAATGTGCAGATCCTGTGTCACCCACAGACTCGTCCCGTCGGTAAGCGTCTCTCCCCACCAGTCAACGCCACTGAACCATTCGCGAGCACCGGTGGACGCGTTCAGATATCCGAGACCGTCATCCTGGAACACGAAGTGAGTGCCCCACAGCGAGCCCCAGTTTCCGAGGTTCGCGTCGTAGCCGCCGTCGAAGGTCCACACGCGCTGCCCCGCCGGCGACACACGATCCACGTCGGTGCTGCCCACATAACCGGGACCCAGCGTCGGGACGGCGCTCCACTGCAAAAAGATCGCGTCGACCGTCGGCAGCACGGTGTGCGCGGCGCGGAACGGACGACTCGCCGTGGGCGCGACCGGGATGTAGTGCCACGCGACGGTGAGCGGTCCGCGAACCGAGGCCTGCGTCGCACCCGTGCGGCGCTCGTCGTGTGCATAGGTGATCCAGTCATCGCGCGTGTGCGACGCGGCGATTGCCGAGAACGTCGCTTTCTGCGAAGCGCCGCCGACAGTTGCCGTGACATCCGTCGTTCCCGCGCGTGAGCCGAAGGTGAGGGCGGTCTGTGTCTGTCCGGTCGCGTTGGTGGCCGAGGAGCTCGTCGTAAGCGCACCCGCGCCCGCGACGCTCCACGTGACGGACGCGCCGGAGATAACGTTGCCGTACTGATCGGCAACGCTGATCACGAACGGCTTCGCGAGCGCCGCAGACACCATCCCAGTCTGTGCGTCGCCACTGACCTTCGTGATGGCAGCTGGAGCTCCGGGCACCGCGGTCAACGCGAATGTCGCCGGTTGAGAAATGCCTGCCGCGCTCGCGGTGACTGTCACCGCACCGGCCGCGTGTCCAAAGGTGAGCGTTCGCTGCGTGAGCCCATTCGCATCGGTGGTCGTGGAAGTACCGACGAGCGCTCCCGCAGTCGTCGCCCACGCGACAGTGACTCCGCCAATTCCATTGCCACCCGCATCCGTAACCTTGACGACGAGAGGACTCGCGGCTGCCGTTCCCGCTGCACCGCTCTGCCCTGCGCCAGAAACGACCACGACATTGGATGGCGCACCAACGATCACGGTGAACGACGCCTGCGCCTGAATGTTCTCACTGGTCGCGATGATCGTTACAGCTCCGACGCCGATACCGCGTACGATCCCGGCGCCGGTGACCGTCGCCTTCGCGGCATCCGAAGTCAGATACGTGACAGCGCGTCCCGTGAGCACACGACCGGCAGCATCTTCAGCGTGGGCGCTGAGTGCGAGCGTTGTTCCCACCGCGACTGTGCCCGAGTCGGGCGCGATGCTGAGTGTGGCAACGGGATCGGGCGCCGACATATCGCCGCCGCACGACAGTATCGCGGCGAGCGAGAGTACAGCGCGAAGGAACGGAGCATATCGAGGGGAGTTCGTCGAGCGGCGATCGACAGGCAGCATGGGTTCCTTGCGGAGGGGGCCGACTCCTCAGTGGACGTGCCCCGTGCCGCCACCGTCACCACGTGTACCGTTGCGTCTCAGCCATGGGCCTACGAGTCGCGCGAACGGCCACCGCTGCTCGATCACGCGCTCGCCGTTCGGAACCGTCTGCCTCCACCACCGCTCCGGGAGAAACACGCTTCCGCCCTTGTGGCCGCGCACAACATCGCAAATCGACGTATGGAGAAGCACCCATTGTAGCCCATCCTGTGGCCCACGCGAGTGGGACATGACGCGCGCGCGCCCCCGCTCTCGCATCCGACAAGTCCCGACACGAAGCACTAGCGCAGGCGTTCAGCGCCTCAGTCGCACCCACACCGCCGACGTCGGGGTTGAACGAGCTTCTTGTTCGCGAATCGCTTGACCAGGGCGCCGGAGGAGGCATCGCATGGAAGCGGCAGTGTATCGGAGCCATGTGGGCCGCTCCTGCCGAGGCGGTCGAGCAATGGGAGGTCAGTCCGTCTCGAGCTCGCCCCTATCCGTCATGTCGCGCCCTCGCGCCGCTGGAGCTGCGCTGCGCAACTCAACCGGAAGTCCGTTGGGCAAGAATTGCGCACCCAACGACACACTCACGTGAATTACTTCACGTCGCCTTCTGTCGAAAGGGTGTATTTCCTCACTCAAGATTGGGTGGGCGCCGGAGACTACAGTGGCCAGCGGCAGTGGGGCCTTCTGAGCGCGGGCACGCGTGACGGCTGGCTGGACCTCGGCTGGGTGCAGGACGATTCGATGGTTTACGATGAGCACATCTTTCGCGCCGAGAACGTTCGAACCAACGACGCTGGCGATGTCGCTTCCTGCGTGGTGCCTGCCTCCTCCGCGAGTTTGTAAACGGATTGCCCCTCCCGCCCGCGCACGCGGCGGACGATATTAGCAGACACCGGGAAGCGCGATCACAACGCTTGGCCGTGTAAGTTGCCTGCGTTCCTCTGGGGTGCACTCGTTCTGCGACCACACGCATCCCCTGACTCACCGGATGCGTTGCCGTACTGTTGCTTTCTGGCCCCGACTCGGATCTAATGCCTGCGCCAAGTTCAACTCTCCTGCCATCAACCCCTGATGCGAGCCATGTCGCCCGTCGCCTCCTCGCGCGGGCGACAGATGTTGCTGATTCCAGCGCGCTGGTCGAGGCTGTCGAGCGTATGTGGGCAAGCATTGGGGGCGGTTTAGGGAGCTGGTTCGGCCCCTATGGCTCGCTCGCCCTTGTGAGTCGCGCTTTAGCACGCGCTCGAGAAGACTATGCGTCACTCGCAGACGTGACTGCTACGCTTGCACCGTCATTACAGGTCTCAGGCCTCGCCGAAGTCACGCGTGCGCACGGTGCGGAGGCTACCACCCAAGGCGCCGTTGCCATGCTCGCCGCGCTCGTCGACCTACTGGGCCAGTTGGTTGGTTATCACCTTGCGATAAATATCCTCGAACTGAGTGTCGCGGAGTCTCCGACGTCCGGCAGTCCGGTTGCGCTCGGCCAGTCTGCTTTGGACGCCGGTAGGCCTATCAACCAACAATCGGAAGCGTGTGAGCCATGACCGATAGTACGAATTCAGAAGCGCCGTCTCGGACCAATGCCGCTCCTGCGCGTGCGACGGGCAATGGACGCCGCATACTACGTAACCTGTCGACAGGCGTTCCCGGCCTCGACGCCGTACTCGGCGGGGGGCTGCCTGAGTTTTCGCTTAATATGGTGGCAGGATCCCCGGGCTCGGGTAAGACAACGCTCGCGCAGCAAATTCTTTTTACAAATGCAACGCGCGAGCGGCCGGCGCTCTACTTCACGGTACTTGGCGAGCCGACGCTGAAGATGCTCCGCTACCAACAGCAGTTCGCCTTTTTTGATCAGGAGCGCGTCGGCAATGCAGTGCGGTATGTTAATTTGAGCGAAGAGGTGTTGTCGGGGGATCTCGGCGCCGTGCTCGCGCGGATGACGGACGAGGTGGAGCGCCGCAAGCCCGGCATTGTCGTCGTCGATTCATTCCGGACCGTTCGGCCCGACCCGTCTGCAGGCATGGGAGTCAAGGCAGGTCCCGCATTGGGAAGGCAGCCAATGGGGCTCGAGCACTTCGTGCAACGGCTCGCCTTACATCTTACCTCGTGGGAGGTCACCTCGCTCCTCATCGGGGAGTACACCGACGAGGAACAGCGGCAGCCGCTCTTCACTATTGCGGACGGCATCCTCTGGCTCACACAAGCGACTGACAGAAACTCAGTTGTCCGGAAGCTGCAGGCAGTCAAGATCCGTGGCCAAGCGCAAATGCCGGGGCTCCACACCTTCCGGATAACCGACGATGGCGTGCAGGTCTTCCCGCGCATTCCTGACCAGCAGTGGGGCCGACGCAAAGGACCTCCGCGCAGTGACGCGCGTCTGCCCACCGGAGTTCCGGGGCTCGACGCGATGATGGGCGGCGGTATCCCGGCGGGCGACGCCGTGATAATCGCAGGCCCGACTGGTACCGGGAAGTCCACCTTCGGGATGCAGTTCGCGGCTGATGGATTGCGGCGCGAAGAGGCAGTCGTGATTGCCGCGTTTGAGGAGTACCCACAGGCCTATCTGTCCCACCTCCGCGCGCTCGAGGTGAATGACGAGGCGATGATCGCGTCCAACAAGCTGCGGATCACCTACCTGCGACCGCTCGACTTGTCGGTGGACGAGACACTCGCCGAAATTCTGATGACGGTGCGCGAGATAGGTGCGACACGCGTGGTGATTGACTCGCTGACCGGCTTCGAGGTAGCACTCGCACCTACCTTTCGAGAGGACTTTCGCGAGTCGCTCTACCGCCTCGTGGGCGCACTGACCGCAACCGGGGTCACCGTGTTCATGGTTCTCGAGTCGGTAACGATGTCACCAGGCTTCGGGTTCACGGGCGAGCGAGTGTCCTTCATCACCGACGACATTATCGTACAGCACTACGTCGAAATAGATGGAGCGCTCGAGAAGGTTGTTGCAGTCGTTAAAATGCGGCGCAGCCAGCATAGTCGAGATTTTCGGAGATACAAGATTACCGGAACGGGAGCCGTGGTTGGCGAATCGCTCCGTGGGTACCATGGCATCCTCTCCGGCGCTCCAGTGCTGGAGCAAGGCACGCGCGCGAGCGGATCGCTGGAGTGAGCGATTTCTGAAGTCACGCTGCTCAACGCGCTAGCCCGATCGGAGGAGGTACGTCTCGACGTCTTGGCCGTCAATGTTGGTATATCTCAGAACGACGCGGCGAGCCATACGAAGCGGCTCGTCAGGCTTGGCTTCGCGGTTCGCATCGCGGGAAGCGGCGGAACGAGCGCGTCCTACCGTGCAGTCGCACGCCCTCTCGGGCTTTAACAACTTCCTGCCGGGGTCGATGGATACCTCAAGTCCGGATGAGACTTCAGCGCAGCCAGCCGCCGGGCGAGCTGCTGCCAAGACCGACGCCGAAATCTCATTACTCGTCGTTACAGAGCGCGTACTGCTCAGCGCGCTCAGAGCCCGCGACGCGGCCCTGGCGGCCGACTTCGCGCGGAAACGTGCGCAGTTCCTTGCGGATGCTAGCCTTCGGTTCGGCGCCTCTCTCGACGAGGAGCTCACCTACGCCGCCATCGCCGGGCTTGAACTACCGGGACTCGATGCGTGGTGCGTCGTTGACGTAGTGGAAGCAGGCGGTGGCTTCCGACGCATCGCCGTACTCCATCCAGACGACGACAAGCAGGATGTGGTCCTACCCCTCGCGGGTCGGTGGAAGCCATCGGTCGACGACCTCATCGGAATTCCAGCGATCGCCCGCGACCGCGCACCGGTGGTTATCATCGACGACGCGCTCGCCGCGATCTCTATGGCTGCCCGGGACGAGGAGACGCTTAGCATTGTTCGATCGCTCGGCGCAGGATCGCTCCTGGTGCTGCCCGTCATCGCGCACGAGGTGCTCTTCGGCGCAATGACCTATGTAAGCCGGCCCAATGCTCCGCCGTTTTCGCCGGAAGATGTGCTGTTTGGAGAAGGCCTTGCGGCACGCTGCGCCCAAGCCTTGGAGAGCGCACGCTTGTATGCGGCCGCTCGTGCATCCTGGGTTGAGGCCGAATCAGCGCGCGCCGACGCGGAGAACGCGGCCCGCGTGAAAGGTGAATTTCTGACAGTGATGAGCCATGAACTCCGCACGCCGCTGAACGCAATCGGTGGGTATGCGGAACTCATCGAGCTCGGGGTGCACGGTCCCGTCACTCCCGCTCAGGCCAAAGCACTTGCGCGAATTCAGCAAAGCCAACGCCATTTGCTGGGCCTGATCAACTCCGTGCTGAACTACTCGCGCGTCGAGGCGGGCGCGGTGGACTATGCGGCGGAGGATGTACCCATGACCGAGGTGCTGGCGACATGCGAAGCCCTGGTCGCGCCGCAGGCGCGAGCGAAGCAGTTGAATCAGCTTTTTGCGGGCTGCGACTCTCGATTCATCGCTCGCGCAGACCCACAGAAGGTGCAGCAGATCGTGCTCAACCTCCTCAGTAACGCCATCAAGTTCACAGAGCCCGGCGGGTCGATCACCCTTGACTGTGTCGACCACGCCGACGGCATTCTTGCCGTGCGGGTGATCGACACGGGACACGGTATTGAGGCCGCACAATTGGAGCGCGTTTTTCAACCCTTTGTGCGGTTGGACTCGACACTCACGCGCACGCAGGAGGGTACCGGGCTGGGGCTTTCGATCAGTCGAGACCTCGCGCGTGCAATGGGAGGGGATCTCAAAGCTGAGAGCAGGCCGAACATGGGAAGTACCTTCACACTGACGCTTCCGGCTGTAACGGCGAGCTGAAACCTTTCAACGCGGAGCCTGAGCTGCGCCATTCTTCTGGGGCGGGTACGGCGGCATCGTAAACCACGCGGCGTGTCGATCACTCTCCGAGTACGACAGCCCCGTGCGCTGCCGATCTAAATCAACTGGCAATCGCGAGACGACGAGCCAACGCGCGGGAGTCCGCGATGTATGCCGCGGCGCATCTACGTGCAAACGTTTTCCACCATCGTCCAGCGGGACGAACGGGATCGCGGCGCAGGGTCCCGCCAATGCGTCACGACAACTGGAGTGCGCGATACTCAAGCTGTGGCGCGGGCGATAGCGTCTGGCAGCGATAGCGCAACCGGCAGCACGCCCGACAGCGGT
>JACCWE010000032.1 GCA_013697785.1 Gemmatimonadaceae bacterium | reverse complement strand
ACGGCGCTCACGCGGAGCGATGTGCTCTTCATCCTCGGATTTCTCGCCGGCGCGCGGAACGATCCGATACATCTCAAGCTCATCGATGCACTCGAGGAGCGATGGACGCGCCCGGCACCGGAAGGCGGCACAGGCCACGAGCGCCGGCCCGGGGCGGACCTCTTCTCAGCCGGCGAAGTGCAACACATCACGCAAGACGCGAGAGGCCGGCACATCGTGGAGCGCTTCAAGGTGCCGCGCGGGATTCCCGATCGATGAGCGACGCCACCGTGGCCGTCGATGAAGTCTCCGGCGATCCGCGCGATGCGCTCATCTCTGAGAAGCGCACGATGCCGGCGCTCGAGGAGGTGCTCACGCTCTACGGCTACACCTTCTACCGCGTGGGCCAGAATGACGCGCGCCGCACACAAGACAAGGGCGTGAGCGACTATATCGCGTTTCACGACTTGGACGGCGTGCTCTTTCTCGAGGCGAAGCGCCCGCGCCGGCGGAAGGATCGAAAGGACCGGCAATCCGACGCGCAAAAGCGATTCGAGAGGAGCGCGGTCGGTGCCGGCGCGCTCTACATCCTCACCTCCGATGCGGTGGTGCTCGCGGCTCGGCTCGGAAACATTCGCGCGCTCCGGCGCGCGCGTGAGAAGTGACGGCGCACGCTCACGCAAACGGCCGAGCCGTCAACGTGTGCCTTCCTGGCGAGCCGCTCGTGTGTCCGCACGGCCACAACCTCCCGCGGGATTTCTGGACGATCGGCGAAGAGCCTGGCGGCGGCCAGCGGTGCAAGCTCATCGAGCCGCCGGCGCGGGGCGAGCGCCGAGGGAGCGGCGTCGAGTGCGGGATGCTCGTCTACTGGATGCTATTCCCTGGCGGCATGCGACTCGTGGCCCAAGTGACAAGCCGCGAGCTTCACGAAATGGAGCGCGAACATATGAGCATCGCACAGATACGCGACTTCCTCGGGCTTCGGTGGATGCCGCGGAGAGCCGCCTAGATGGCTATCACGATTAGCGTCAACCTCGAGGAGTTTCGCCAGCAAGTCGGCTACCTCGGGCGCACGCAGCTCCCGTTCGCAACCGCGCTCGCGCTCTCGCGGTGTGCCGATACGGCCGTAGCGACATCGAAGGCGAGCCTCTCGAGCAAATTCATCGTGCGCAATAACTGGATCGCGAAGGGCTTTCGCACCGAGCGCGCCACGAAGGAAAAGCTCATCGCGACCGTCTCTCACCTCGATCCGTTCATGGCGCTCCAAGAGTTCGGCGGCGAGAAGTCACCGCTCAACGCGCGCGATGTCGCGATTCCGGTCGGCGCGCGATCTACACCGAGCGCACTCACGCCTCAATCGAAATGGCCGGGAAAACTCTCGCGCCACTTCTACATCACGAAAGGCGGCAACTTGCTCGAGTTTCAGCGCACCGGGCGTAAGTCGAAGGGCGCGCGCGCAAAGCGCCACGTCGATCGCCGCGCCGGCCCGCGTCCGCTCGATCCGAACCTCAAGCTCATGTATGTCTTTCGGACGAGCGTGCGCATCACGCCGCGGCTCGGTCTCGTGGAGACGTGTCGGAAAGTCATGGCCGAGGACTTCGGAGCCAACTTCACTGGCTTTCTCGAATTCGCGTTGAAAACGGCGAAATGAGTCGGACCATCAAGCTCGGCGGGAGGCGCACGCCTCAACCGAAACTCACCGAGTGGCATTGGAAGGCGATTCGGAAACAAATCGGCGGCGATACCGGCGGCGCGATGCAAATGTGGGCCAAGCTCCTCGAGCGCGATCCGCACGATGCGAAAGCGCTCTATTTCATGGCGCTCGCCTACTACTCGATTCGCGAGCTCGAGAAGGCGATCGCGTACATGCGCGCATGCCTCCACGAAGCGCCAGATCATTCGGATGCGTGGTTCAACCTCGGGAAATTCCTCCAGGACGCCGGCCGGCCGAAAGAGGCGCTCGAGCACTACATCGCCGCGCTCGAGCACGAGCCCACCAAAGTCGAAGCGCTCACGAATGCCGGAAACCTCTTCATGGCCTTCGGTGACGAGGAGAGCGCGCTCGGTTGCTTCCACATGGCGCTCGCGCAAGATTCCTCGCGGCCCGAGGCCAGCTATAACCGAAGCTTCATCAAACTCCTCTACGGCGACCTCGCGGATGGCTTTCGCGAGTACGAGGAGCGGTGGCGGTGCAAGGCGTTCATCGTGGACTATGAGCGGCCATTCATGCGCTCGATTCGCCGCGCGACGCTCGCGGACATCGAGGAGCCGCCGACGTGGCGCGTGATGCTTCACGCCGAACAAGGCGCCGGCGATGCGATGATGATGCTCCGCTACATTCGCCGATTCCGCGAGAAGGCGCTCGTGCTCGAGGTCCACAAGCCGCTCGTGACGCTCTTCGCGAAACTCTTCCCCGATGCCGAAGTCATCGAGCGCGGAACTCCGATCCCGCGCGACGTGCTCGCGCAATGTCCAATGATGTCGCTGCCCTTGCTCTTCGGCACCACGCTCGAGACGATCCCGGACGTGCATCTCGCATATACGCCGGCGGCGGCGCGGCCGTGCGACTGTGGCATGCTCCACGTCGGCCTATGTTGGGCCGGCTCGAGCATTCACCCGAATGACAAGGATCGCTCCGCGCCGGTGCACGCCTTCGCGCCATTGCTCGCGGTGCCTGGCATCCACTGGACTTCGCTTCAAGTCGGCGAACGCGAGGAGGAATATCCCGGTATGACCCGGCCGTTGCTCTTCTCGTACCTCGAGAGCGCCCGGGCGGTAAAGGGCATGGACCTGGTGATAACGGTGGACACGAGCATCGCACATCTCGCCGGCGTGCTCGAGGTGCCGGTGTGGATATGCGTGCCCTCACTTCCCGAGTGGCGGTGGCTCCTCGGGCGTGGTGATTCGCCGTGGTATCCGAGCGCTCGCCTCTGGCGCCGTGGAAACGGTGGCGCGTGGGATACGATCCTCCCCGCACTCGATCACGCGCTTCGTGAGCGTGTCACCACGGCGTCTCTACACGCGTCACTCGAGGCCAGGCCGTGAGCGAGCGCGCCACGTTAGAGGACCCCGCTCGGGTCCTTCCGGCCTCCGTAACGCGGGGGCCGCGCGAGCTCGGGGGCGGGGTAGATACCGCGTTTCTAATGTTGACTTCCGTTTCCGGTGCCGTGTGAACAAGAGGGCGAAGGACACGGCGCCGAAAGGACTGCCAGGCATCACGCAACGGGAGCTCGCCGATCATCTCGGGCTCACCACGCGACAAATCAAGAACCTCACCGATGAAGGCATGCCGCGCACGGTCCGGAATGGAAAGGCCGAGTATCCGTGGCCGGGCTCTCTTCATTGGTACATCGAGAATAAAATCACGAAAGCCGTGGAGAAGGCCGGCGATGTGAAGGGCGGCGTATGGATGCGGAAGGCGGAGCTCGAGATAAAGCTCACCGAGCTCGAGGTGGCAAAGGCGCAAGCGCAAGTCATCACGATCGACTACGCCGCGGCACAGTGGGAGCAAATGCTTTTCCTCCTTCGCGCGCGAGCGGTGGCGGCACCGACGCGGTGGATGGATGAATTCGTATCCTTGCCCGATGCGAAGAGCGCGCGGAAAAAACTCGATGAGCTCGTGGCGGAGCTTCTCACAACGCTCGCCGATGCCGGCGATGACGCCTCGCTCGACGACATCGACGAGGAGCTCGAGGCCGAGTCCGAGCCCGTGTCCGGCTCCGGATGAGCGGCCTCTCTGGCGCGACTCTCGGAGAGAGGGGCAAGTTTGCCCGCCTTACCCGCGTTCGGAGCGTACCCGTGATGACACTCGCCCGCTACATCCTTCCCGCGCTCGGCGCATGGGCGCTCGCGCTCCTCCTCTTCTATCGCGCCGAATGGAAAAAGACTCAGCGCGGCACGTTCGCCATGTGGCTTCTTTTACGCGAGAAGCCAAACGCGACGGGCGCCGAGGTGTCGCATGCATACTACGAGGCATATCACGAGGGCAAGGCGGCCTTTAACAGGAGGCTCGACGCAAGCGAGGCACGCCGGCGCGGGACTTCGCCGCGGTGATACGGACCGCGCTTGCGGCGCGCATCGCGTGGCGCGAGCGGCGCCGGTCGCTCGTGCGACGGGCCCTCGCCCCGCCACCGAAGCAAACGATGTCGGAGTGGGCCGACCGCCACCGGCGCCTCGCACGCGCAAACTCGGCCGAGCCGGGCACCTGGCGCACGAGCCGCGTGCCGTTCCTCCGCGCGATCATGGACGACTTGAGCGATCCGGATGTGGAGGAAGTCGTCTTTCGGAAGTCCGCGCAAATCGGCTACACCGATGGAGTCATCGGCAATTGCATCGGCTACTACATCGACCATGAGC
>JACCWE010000012.1 GCA_013697785.1 Gemmatimonadaceae bacterium | reverse complement strand
CGATGACGCCGAGCGCCGCGATGGCGGCTCCGAGTCGGAGCGAGATGGCGAGTGCGTCGCGCGTGCCGGCCTCGGACGGAACCCAGCGCGCGTGCGCGGAGGATTCGGGGAACGCGGCGTCGAGGAGCACGAGGAGCGCGAACGTCGGCAGCACGACGAGCATCGTGAGCGCGAGCACCGGCGCGCCGATGCCGCTCACGAATGCGACCGACAACGCGATCACGAGAACCGCGGCCGGCGTCCACGGCTGCGGGCCGACGTAGGCGACCAGCACGAGGGCGATCGCGGCGGCGAGCGGGGTCAGCGGATTCCAGCGATCGAGTGCGCTCGGCGCGCGCGCCGTCACGCGGCTGCGCTCCGAAAGCGGGCGCCGAGCCGGCGCGGGAGCCGCTCGAGAACGAGAAAGACGAGCGCGCACGAGAGCGGCTTGTCGAGTGCATCGGTGAGCACGGCCGCGATCTTCGCCGCGCTGTCGACACTCGTGCCGAACGTCGCGCGAATCGCAATTGTGAGAATGCCGGTGCCGCTCGCCGTGAGTCCGCCCATGAGAGCGATCACGATCGCGGCGGAGACGAGCGCGGCCGCAATTCCGATCACGAGCCCGGCAGCGAGCGATCCTGCGAGCGTGCGGAACGCACCCAGCCGACCCGCCACGCCCGCGAGCCAGCCGATCACGATGGCGACCGGTATGAATGCGAAGAGTGCCGGCGAAACGAGCAGGCCGAGCACGCTGTTCGACACGATACCGGTGACGACCCCCGCCCACGGGCCCGCAAGCACCGCCACGAGGATCGTCCCGACCGAATCGAGATAGACCGGCAGCTTGAGGGCACCGACGACAGCCCCGAGCGCGAGATTGAGGGCGACTGCACGCGGAATGAGCGCGAGCGCGAGCGTGGAGAGCGAACGTCTGGCAGGAAGTGGCACGGGCGGATAACATACTACTCGCAGCACACTCCTCACCACACCAGCCACCGCATGCTCTCCGCCATCACTCGCCGCGCGGCATACGCCAGCGCGGTGGCACTTCTTTTCGGCTGCCACCACGCGACCACCGTCAGAGACATCCACGACGACGCACGCGCAGCCGCGACCTCGGACACAGCGCGCATCCGCGCCGACATCGTCTACCTGTCCAGCAATGCGCTCGAGGGACGCGGCACTGGAACGCCGGGGAACGACAGCGCCGCGGCGTATCTCGCGCGCGAGTACGCGCGACTCGGCCTCCGGAAGATCGAGCTCGCGACGACGTGCCCCGCGATGCGACCCGGCGTGCGCGAGTGCGTAGTGGGTCGCGCATCGTACACGCAACCCTTCATCGCACGTTCCGCCGCGGCCGCGCACGCCGGACTTCCATCCGAGCTGCCGACGCAGAACGTCGTCGCAAAAGTGCCGGGCACCGATGCGTCGCTTGCCACTCAATATCTGGTCATCGGCGCGCACTACGATCATCTCGGCCGCTCGCCCTCCGACGCCATGGATCCCGAGGCGAAGAACGCGATCCGACACGGCGCCGACGACAACGCCTCGGGCACCGCTGCCGTGCTCGAGCTCGCGCGACGCTTCCACGCACATCCTGCGCGCCGCCCTGTCATCTTCGTCAACTTCAGCGGCGAGGAGCTCGGCGACCTCGGCTCCGAATGGTTCGTCGAGCACGCGCCGATTCCCGTCGACAGCATCGACGCGATGCTGAACTTCGACATGGTCGGTCGGCTGCGCGACGACAAGCTGATCGTCTACGGCGTCGCTACTGCAACCGAGATGCGCGCCATCGTCGACAGTGCGAACAGCGTTCAGCCGCTCAAGATCGACGCCGTCGGCGACGGCTTTGGCCCGTCGGATCACGCATCGTTTTACGGAAAGAAAGTGCCTGTGCTGCACTTCTTCACCGACATGCACGAGGACTATCACCGCGCCACCGACGTGTCCTCGAAAATCAACATCCCCGGCGAAGTGCGCGTGATCGACTACGCCGAGCGAATCGCGCGCAACATCGCCAACCGGTCGTCACGCCTCACCTACGAGCGCTCGTCCGCGCCGCCGCCGAAGATGTCCGCGAGCGGGCCGGGGAACGGCACGTACTTCGGCTCGATCCCAGACATGGGCTCCGCGGGCGACACGCCTGGCGTAAAGCTCGCGGGCGTCACCGCCGGCAGCCCTGCCGACAAGGCGGGTGCGCAGGCCGGCGACATCATCGTCGAGTTCGGCGGCAAGACCGTGAAGGATCTCTACGACTACACCGATGCGATCGGCGCTCACAAGCCGGGCGACGTCGTCCAGGTCATCGTCATGCGCGCGGGCTCACGGCTCGCGCTTACCGTCACGCTGGGAAAGCGTGGCTCATGAAACACTTCGGAGGCTTCTGATGCATCGTGTTCCGCTCTCCGCTCTGCTTGCGACCGTCGCGCTCGCCGCGGCGCCGCTCGCCGCGCAGGACTCCAGCCTCGCCTCACCTGGCACCTTCGTCCTGCGCGCGGCGCATCTGATCGACGGCACGGGCGCAGCGGAGATCAATAACGCGGCGGTCGTTGTCGTCGGCGACAGCATCACGTGGGTCGGCTCGGCCGCCAACGTGAAGGCTCCCCCGGGCGCGCGCACGATCGACCTCGGCGATGCGACACTGCTCCCCGGCTTCATCGATGCGCACGTCCATCTCGCGGGTCGCGAGCTCGGCGATCCCGAAGGCGACGAATCCGCGGTGCACGACTACGATCAGTACGGCGCCATCCTCGGCGTCAACCACGCGAAGAGCACGCTGCTCGACGGCTTCACCAGCGTTCGCAACGTCGGTGCGCCCTTCTATGATGACATGGCGCTGCGCAAAGCGATCAACGCGAGCCAGATCTGGGGACCGCGCATGGAGAACGCCGGCTACGCGATCGGGATCACCGGTGGCCACTGCGACGAGAACGGCTTCAAGCCGGGGCTCTTCGACGGCAGTTACAAGACGGGCATCGCGAACGGCGTCGACGAGGTTCGCGCCGCGGTCCGCTATCAGATCAAGCAGGGCGCGGACGTCATCAAGACGTGCGCGACGGGCGGCGTGCTCTCCGAGGGCGATGCGGTCGGCGCTTCGCAGTACACGTACGAAGAGCTGCACGCGATGGTAGAGGAGGCGAACAAGCTCGGTCGCAAGGTCGCAGCGCACGCGCACGGCACCGAGGGGATCAAGGTCGCGGTGCGCGCGGGTGTGAGCTCGATCGAGCACGGATCCTTCCTCGACGAGGAGGGCGCGAAGATGATGGCGGCGAAGGGCACGTATCTCGTGCCGACGTTGAGCGCTGGCGAGGCGGTGGAGACCGCGGCGCAGAGCGGCGCGCTCAAGGGACTTCGTCGCGAGAAGGGACTCGCCTCGGCGAAGGCGATGCGCAACTCGGTCAAGATCGCGCGCGCGGCGGGCGTCAAGATCGCGCTCGGCACCGACGCCGGCGTCGGAAGGCACGGCACGAACGCGCACGAGTTCACGCTCATGACCACGTGGGGCGGAATGTCGAACATGGAATCGATCGTCGCCGGCACGCTGAGCGGCGCGAAGCTGCTCGGCTGGGACGAGCATGTGGGTTCGCTCACGGCGGGCAAGTGGGCGGACATCGTCGCCGTGCCGGGCGATCCGCTCAAGGACATCAAGAACATGGAGAAGGCGTTGTTCGTGATGAAGGGCGGCGCTGTGTACAAGACACCGGCGGTCGCGCTGCACCCGTAGTCGCGGAGCGCGGCGTGGCGCTCTATCACACTGCGTACGGTCCCGATGGCGCAGCCCGGCTGCTCTTTCTGCACGGGGGTCCGGGTGCGTCGCACGACTACATGCTGCCGCAGATGCTCGAGCTCGCAGACGAGTACCGGCTGATCTTCTACGATCAGCGCGGCGGGGGACGATCGAAGGATGATGCCGATCGCACCCCCATCACCTGGAAGACACACGTCACCGATCTCGCCGCGCTCGTGAGCGAGCTCGCGCTCGAGCCGCTCACCCTCGTCGGCTACTCGTGGGGCGGGCTGCTCGCGCTCCTGTATGCGATCGCGGCTTCGGGCGGCTTTCGCGACGAAGGCATCGTCATGACAGCAAGCAAGTCCGCGGCGGCTCCCGTGCGCATGGTGCTCATCTGCCCCGCCCCGGCCACCGCAGCGTATCGCGCTCAATTCAGCGAGGAGCTCGCGCGTCGTCAGCGCGCGCCGTGGATCGCCGAGGAGCGCGCAGCCATCGCGGCGGCGGGGCTCCGCGACAGCGATCCCGCCGCGTACGCGAAGCGCATCTTCGAGCTCGGCGTCGCGGGGTACTTCGCCGATCCCGCGCGCGCGAGCGAGCTCACCCCCTTTCGCGTGATCGCGCGCGTGCAGCAGTCGGTGTGGGAGAGCCTCGCCGGCTACGATATCACCGACAAGCTCCCGCTCGTCGAGGCGCCCACGCTCGTGCTGCACGGCGCGCACGACGCAATTCCGCTCGGCTCCTCGGAGGCCATCGCGTCGGCGCTTCCGCGCGGAGAGCTCGTGATCCTCGACGAAAGCGCCCACGTCCCTTACGTTGAAGGTCGGGGCGCATTCTTCGCCGCGGTTCGCGACTTTCTCCAGCGCACGAGAGCACAGTCATGACGCCAGCGGACGATACGATCGAGCGCGAGATCGCCACGATCACATCGGATGATCGAAGGCTCGCGGTGTCGCTCAACATCTCCTTCGACGGGATCGAGCACGTCGGCCGGCTCTGGTTCGCAGAGGAGGAGTGGGAGGACGAGGGGATTCCGGATCGCGGCACGATCTCGGGACGGACCACCGAAGAAGTGATCTCCGCCGCGCGCGCGCTCACCGAACCGGAGCTCATTGCGCGCCATCGTCGCGCGACCGTCAACAAGCGCCGCTATCTCTCGCTGCGCGCGGTCACCGATGAAATTCTGCGCAAGGTGCGCTATCTCAATCAGGTGGCCGTCTCGATGCGCGCCGGGCTCATCGATCTCGATGGCGCGGCGCAGGAGATCGACTACACCGAGCATCAGCTGCACGAGCTCGTCGCGCGACTGCGTGATGCCGCCGGTGTCGAGGAGCAGGCCTGATTCCTGCGAATTCCGAGCGTGTGCCAGCGCGACTCACTCCCTACGAACTGATCCTCGAGCCACTCGAGCGCGAAGACTTTCCGGCAATACGCGCCGAGGGGGAGCAGCGCGGCTCGGACGTGCACCGGCGCGATCAGTTTCTCCTCCTCGGCCACGCTGGCGCCGCGCTCGGCGAGATGGTCGCGGAGGATGCGGAGCCCGAGGCGATGGATGAGTACGGCGAGCTGCTCTACCAGGGCTATCAGTTCTGGAGTTTCGGTCGACGTCTGTATTCGTTCGAGGATTCGGTGACGGCGCTGCTGACGGAGCCCGACTACGAGATGGGCGACTGGATCCTGGCGGGGCCGCCGGCGAGCTATCTGCAGTTTCCATATCAGAAGCTGTGGGCGCGCGTGTCCGCCGACGCGCCATACGAACCGCTCGATGGCCTGTTCGCGGTCGCCGCCGAGACGGAGCAGCGCGCAGACTCGGGCGCGCACCTTCGCGTGCAGATGGTGCTCGGGGTGCGTCCCGACCGTCCCGGCGTATCGCTGGTGTCGTACCGCGATGATCTCGATCCGGCAAAGGTCGCCGGGCGCGCCGCGCATCCGTGGAGAGCCGAAGGCGTTGCGTATGCGAATGCGATTCCTGGCGGCGAGCGCATGGGCTACCGCACCCTGGCGACGACGAGCGAGCTCGAGGCGCTGGTGATTCGCGCATTCCATTATCTGGATACGCATCCCGATCGTCTCGAGCGCGTGCAAGAGACCGGCGGCGAGGGAGTGACGCAGCTCCCCTACGTTCGCGTTCGGTGAGCGCATGGATCCACGCTCCGTCGCACACGCGCTGTCGCAGATCGCCGACTTCATCGAGCTGAAGAACGAGAATCGCTTCAAGAGCGCAGCCTATCGCAATGCGGCGCGCGCGATCCTGAGCGTCCAGACTGATGATCTGGCGCCGTTCGTCGCGAGTGGCGAGCTCGCTGAGCTCAAGGGAATCGGGCCCGCGACGCTGTCGACGATTCGGGAGCTCGTCGAGAGCGGAGAGTCGCGATACCTCGAGCAGCTGCGCGCCGAAACGCCCGAGGGACTGCTCGAGATGCTGGGGGTGCCCGGACTCGGCACCGCCAAGATCCAGAAGATCCACGAGGGGCTCGGCGTCTCGACGCTCGCGGAGCTCGAGGCGGCGGCGAGCGATGGGCGTCTCGCGAAGCTGCCGCGCTTCGGCGCCGGCACGGCGGCGAAGATTGTCAAGGGGATCGCGTATCTGCGCCAGAACAGCGCGTACATGCTCTATCCGCGCGCGCTCGCGGAGTCGGAGCACATGCTCGCGGCGGTGGTCGCGCATCCCGCGGTCGAGCGCGCGATGCTTGCCGGGTCGCTCAGGCGGCGGAACGAGATCGTGCGCGACATCGACGTCGTCGCGTCGTGCAGCGAGGCGCCGGAGGGTGTCGCGGCGAGCTTCGCGAGCGCACCCGGCGTTCGGGACGCGGAGATGCGGGGCGAGGGCGCGGCGACGGTGCACTTCGTCGACGGATCCGTGCTCGACCTCCATTGCGTCACGCCGGAGCGCTACGCGATGGCGGAGTGGCGCGCGACGGGAAGCGAGTCGCACGTGAGCGACGTCGCGGCGCACGCCGCGGCGCGCGGAATGCACCTCGACGGCGACGAGCTGCGGGATTCGGAGGGTACGCGAGTGGCCGTGGGGGACGAGCGCGCGCTTTATCGTGCGCTCGGGCTCACGTATATCGAGCCCGAGCTGCGCGAAGGGCGCGGCGAGGTCGCGGCAGCGGCAGCGGGCGCGCTCCCCACACTGATCCAGGCGGCCGACATCCGCGGCGTGCTCCACTGCCACTCCGACTTCTCGGATGGGAAGGCGACGATCGCCGAGATGGCGGAAGCGGCGCGCGTGCTGGGGTGGACGTATATCGGGATCTCCGACCATTCGCAGAGCGCGTTCTACGCGGGCGGCCTCAAGCCCGAAGCAGTGATCGCGCAGCACGCCGAGATAGATCTCTTGAATTCAAGAGATCTCGGCATACGTATTTTGAAGGGTGTCGAGGCCGACATTCTCGCGGATGGTCAGATCGACTATGATCAGCTGCTGCTCGATCGCTTCGATTACGTGATCGCGAGCGTGCACTCGCGCTTCTCGATGGATCGCGAGACGATGACCGCGCGCGTGCTGCGCGCGCTCGACGATCCGCATGTCACGATCCTCGGCCATCCCACCGGACGACTGCTGCTGAGCCGCGAGGCGTACGCGATCGACATGGAGGCAGTGATCGCGAAGGCGGCGGCGAAGGGCGTGGCGATCGAGATCAACGCGGATCCGCATCGCCTCGATCTCGACTGGCGGCACTGCCAGCTCGCGAAATCGCTCGGCTGCTCGTTCGAGATCGGCCCCGACGCGCACTCGACGCGTGGGCTGCAAAATATGGAGTTCGGAGTGGGAATCGCGCGAAAGGGGTGGCTGGAAGCCCGGGATGTGCTCAACACGCTGAGCGCGGAGGAGATCGTGGAGCGACTTCGGATGCGGAGGAAGGGATGAAAGCGAGGCAGGCGGCGAAGAAGAAGATCGTGAAGAAGAGTGTGAAGAAGCTCGCGACGAAGAGCGCGAAACCGGCACTCGCGAAGTCGAAGGCGCCAAAGCCGAAGTCGAAGCCCGTTCTGCTCCCGCACCTCCGCGAGCGCTGGCCGCGGACCGCGGCCGAGCGAAAGGCGCGCGCGACGGAGTACTACGGGCGACTCGCGGCCAT
The DNA here is from genome assembly GCA_013697785.1 of Gemmatimonadaceae bacterium. Lineage (GTDB taxonomy): Bacteria > Gemmatimonadota > Gemmatimonadetes > Gemmatimonadales > Gemmatimonadaceae > FEN-1250. The sequence continues at coordinate 9,561 of JACCWE010000012.1, read as the reverse complement.
GTATCCCGACGCGCACTGCGCGCTGAACCACGAAAACGCTTTCCAGCTCCTCGTGGCGACTATTCTCAGCGCGCAGAGCACCGACAAGGGCGTCAATCTCGTGACCCCCGCGCTCTTCAAGCACTATCCGGGCGCCACCGAGATGGCCGACGCCGAGCGTGAGGAGCTCGAGACCGAGATCAAGAGCACGGGCTTCTTTCGGAACAAGACGAAGAGCCTGCTCGGGATGGCGCAGGCGCTCGCCGCCAGCTATGGCGGCAAGGTCCCCGACACGATGGAGGAGCTCACGCAGCTTCCGGGCGTTGGTCGCAAGACGGCGAACGTCATTCTCGGGAACGCCTTCGGCAAGAACATCGGAATCGTCGTCGACACCCACGTCACTCGGCTCTCCGAGCGGCTTGGGCTCACGCGCGAGACCGACGCCGTGAAGATCGAGACGGATCTGATGCCGCTCTTTCCGTCGGAACAATGGACGATGGTGTCGCACCTGCTGATCGAGCACGGGCGTCGGATCTGCATCGCGCGCGCGCCGATGTGCGAGATCTGTCCGCTCAACGACCTGTGCCCCTCCTCGCGCGTCTGAGCGCACCGGTGCGGAGACGCGCTGCCGTGATTAAACTTTGACGCTGTCCACTACGACTTCCTTCGACGGCTGGTTGACTACATGACGAAGCACGCTACGATCGAGACCAATCGCGGCACCATTGTCGCGGAGCTCTTTGAAAAGGATGCACCGCTCGCTGCCGCCAACTTCGAGAAGCTCGCCAACAGCAGCTTCTACGACGGTGTGAAGTTCCACCGTGTGATTCCGGGCTTCATGGTGCAGGGCGGCGATCCGCTCTCGCGCGATCTCCCCGAGGGCGATCGCCGCATCGGCACGGGTGGCCCAGGCTATCACATTCAGTGTGAGACGAAGGGCAATCCGAACAAGCACGAGGTCGGTGCGCTGTCGATGGCGCACGCCGGGAAGGATACGGGCGGAAGCCAGTTCTTCATGGTGCTCGACGAGAACAGCACTCGGCACCTGAACGGCGTTCACACCGTGTTCGGGAAGATCACGACGGGCGTCGACGTGCTGAAGAAGCTCACGCAGAACGACACGATGACGACCGTTCGGGTCGCCTAACTCGCGGAGATGAAATGCCCTCACCGAAGGCAGGAGATCTGAAGGCTGGCTATACCGGACTCATCATTGGCGCCGTCGTGCTTTTCATCACCATGACGGCGATTGTGCACTTTACGAACGCGCACTACGCCGCCGAGAAGCCTGCGGCTGAGGTCGCCAAGTAAGTCGTTGAGTGGATGGCAGTAGGGGCGGGCGCTTCGGCGTCCGCCCCTTTTGCATACCGGTTGTCTCCTTCCATTCGAGCCGGGAACAACTCTACTGACGAGCCGTTTAGTTATTCTCGCACACCTCCAGAGCCCGATGTCTGAGTCCGCCCAAGCCAACGCTCCCCGCTGGCGCCGCCTCCCCGGCGAGCGCCCGCGCCAGATCCTCGACGCAGCGCTCGAGGTCTTTGGCGAGCGCGGGCTCGCGGCCGCTCGACTCGAAGACATCGCCCGCAGCGCAGGCGTCTCCAAAGGCACGATCTACCTCTACTTCCCCAACAAGGAAGCGCTCTTCTGCGACATGATCCGCGAGATCCCATCGCGGCACATCGCGACCGTCGAGGCGATGATCACCGAAGGCGCCACTGCGCGCGAGCAGCTCCGGGAATATCTGCGCTACACGTGGGACTACGTCCGCACGCCGTCGTTCGAGATTCTCTACCGCCTCATCCTGAGCGAGCTGCACCACTTCCCCGATCTCTACGAGCAGTTCATCGAGGAAGTACCCATGCGCTCGATGCGCATCCTCGGCGATATCGTGAAGCGCGGAGTCGCGAGCGGTGAGTTCCGCGACATCGAGCCGCTCGCCGCCGGGCGCATGCTCCATTCAGTGCTCTTCATTCACGGCGTGTGGGCGGCCAAGCGCGCCCGCATCCCGTTCATGCGCGATCTGTCCGACAACCAGGTGCTCGATCAGCTCGTGGACTTCTGTCTGCACGCGATCGGCCAACTTCCGGCGCCCGCAACGTCATCCGTGCACACATGACCACCAGCTTCCGCATTCTTTCGGCGCTGTTCCTCTTCGGCGCCGCAGCATCGGCTGCCGCCCAGGACTCCGCGCTCGCACGACCGCTCACCCTCGGCGACGCCGCACGACTCGGTGCACGACAGAACGCGTCCGCGCTCGAGGCCCGCGCGCGAACGGCGCAGGCCGCCGCTCGCATCACGCAGTCGCGCTCCAATCTTCTCCCGACCATCTCCGGATACGCCGCGGAGAATGGCCGAACCTTCAACTCGGCAACGTTTGGCGTCACCTTCCCCGGCTTCGATGCGAACGGGGAAGTCATTGGCCCCGTGAATCTTTTCGATGTGCGCGCGAAGATCACCGAGACCTTTCTCGACTTCGGCGCGCTCCAGCGGCTCAAGGGCGCCCGCACCACGGCGCGCGCATACGGCGCGATCGCCGCGAACGAGGCCGAGCGCTCGGCGCAGAACGCGGCGAACGCATACCTGCGCGCCCAGCGGGCCGACGCGCAGCTCGGTGCGCGCGTCGCCGACTCGGTGCTCGCGGACTCGCTGCTCGCGATAGCTCACGAGGAGCTGCGCGTCGGTGTCGGCGTCGCGCTCGACGTGACGCGCGCACAATCGCAGTTCGCCACGATTCGCGCGCAGCTGATCGTCGCTCGCAACGAGCAGGACCGCTCGCGCCTCGATCTGCTTCGTGCACTCGGCCAGCCTCTCACGGCGAAGGTGAATCTCGCCGACAGCCTCACCGGCCTCGTGCTCCGCGACACGACCATCAACGAGGCCGACGCGATCGATCTCGCAATGCGCACGCGCCCCGATCTCCGCGCCGCCGACGAGCAGATTCGCGCGGCCGAACAGGAGGTCGTCGCGATCAAGGCCGAGCGCCTGCCGTCGCTCGCAGCGTTCGGCGACTATGGCTACATCGGGAGGGACAGGCTGCTCGGCACCTACGACTGGGGCGTGCAGCTCTCGATTCCGATCTTCGATGGTCTGCGTCGCGAAGGACGCATCGAGGAGGCGAAGGCGATCTCCAACGAGATCGACATCCGCCGGCGCGATCTCCGCCAGCAGGCTGCGATCGAGGTGCGCGGCGCGCTGCTCGATCTCAAGTCCGCGAAGGAAGAGGCCGACGCGGTGAGAGAAGCGCTCAGGCTCGCGCAGCAGGAAGTGGCGCAGGCCCAGGAGCGCTTCCGCGCCGGCGTCGCCGGCAACGCAGACGTCTTCACCGCGTCGCTTTCGCTCAACTCCGCACGCACGCAGGCGGTCGACGCGCTCTCGAGCTATCAGGGCGCGAAAGTCGCACTGGCTCGTGCGGTCGGCTCGGTTACGGCGCTTCCATGACTCCGAAGGATTGCAGGCAGACGCTCATCGGCATTAACGACACAGAGGAATAGCACCATGGGGACGACCACCGAACAAGCGAACACGCAGACACCGCCCGCGACGCCAGCGCCGGCGGCCCGTCCGTCTGCGCCCGAGTCACCGGCGAAGACGTCGAGGAAGAAGATCATCATCCTCGGCATCATCGCCGTCGTCATCGTGATCGCGCTCATCTGGGGAATCAAGACGTTCATCTACTCGCGCGGCCACGAGACTACCGACAACGCGCAGGTCGACGGACACATCGTTCCCGTTCTCGCGAAGGTCGGCGGCTACGTCACTGCCGTCCTCGTGCAGGACAACGATTCGGTGATGAAGGGAAAGGAGCTCGTTCGCATCGACGACTCCGAGTACAAGGTGAAGGTCGCGCAGGCCGAGGCGGATCTCGCGGCGGCGCAGTCGACGGCCGGAGGACGACAGTTCACCGGCCAGTCGCAGGCGGCGGTCGCCACGGCCACGGGCAATCGCTTCGCGGCGGACGCGCAGATTCAGGCGGCGGTCGCGAATCAACAGAAGGCGAACGCGGATCTCGCGCGCATGCGTGATCTCGTCTCCAAGCAGATCGTCTCGGCGCAGCAGCTCGATGCGGCGCAGGCGGCGGCCGCGGCGGCGGCGGCGGATGTCGAGTCGCTGCAGCGTCAGGCAGCGGCGGCGGGCGGCGCGGTGCAGAACGCGCAGGCCGGCGTGCGGCTCGCACAGGCGAAGCTGCAGGCGGAGCAGGCGGCGCTCGACAATGCGAAGCTGCAGCTTGGCTACACCGATGTGCAGGCGCCCGAGACGGGAACCATCTCGAAGAAACAGGTCGAGATCGGGCAGCTCGTGCAGGCCGGGCAGACGATGATGTCGATCGTCGCCGATACGGGCACGTGGGTGACCGCGAACTTCAAGGAGACGCAGCTCAACAAGATGGTCGTGGGTCAACCGGTGGCGTTCGAGGTGGATGCCTATCCGGGATGCCAGGCCGACGGGAAGGTGCAGAGCCTGAGCGGTGCCACGGGCGCGCGGTTCGCGCTGTTGCCGCCGGACAATGCAACTGGCAACTTCACCAAGGTCGTGCAGCGCCTTCCGGTGCGCGTCGCCATCACGAAGGGATGCGGCATCAACCGTCCGCTTCGCCCTGGGATGTCGATCGTCGCCCACGTGGACACGAAGAAGTAAGGAGCATCTCTCTGTGAGTTCGGACACCACGCTCCCAACGCGCGACGAAGCACTCGCGCTCGTGCACGAGTACACCGCGAGCGAGTCGTTGCGCGCGCACATGCTGTCGGTGGAGGCGGCGATGCGCGCGTACGCGGTGAAGTTCGGAGAGGATCCCGAGCGGTGGGGGCTCACGGGGCTGCTGCACGACTTCGACTACGAGCGCTTTCCGAACAACGCCCACTCGGCCACCGAGGAGCATCCGGCGGAGGGGGTGCGCATGCTGCGCGCGCGCGGCTATCCCGAGGACATGCTCCAGGCGATTCTCGGGCACGCGGTCTACTGCGCAACGCCGCGCGAGACGAAGATGGCGCAGGCGCTCTTCGCGGTCGATGAGCTGACGGGGCTGATCACGGCCTCGGCGCTCGTGCGCCCGTCGCGAAGTGTGCTCGATCTCGAGGCGAGCTCGGTGAAGAAGAAGATGAAGGACAAGCACTTCGCGAAGGGCGTGAGCCGCGAGGATGTGACCGTCGGCGCCGCAGAGCTGGGAGTCGATCTCGACCAGCACATTCAGTTCGTTATCGAGGCGATGCGGCCTGTGGCCGACTCCCTGGGCCTCAAGGGAACCGCTGTCGCCGGGTGACCCCGGCCGCACAACGTTACACCCACGCGGCGCGTATGATCGAGATACCACGATCATCACACATGACCGCTGTTCCGCTTCACATCCTGCATCGTCCAATGACCGTGCCGCCGCCTGAGTCCGCGCTGCCGGACGCTGAGCGCGAGCTGGTGCGCGAGGCGCAGTCGGGGAGCGAGGCGGCATTTGCGATGCTCGTTCACACGCACATGCGGCGGGCTTATGCCGTCGCACGGGCGATCTGTGCGACGCACGAGGATGCCGAGGATGCGGTGCAGGACGGCTTTCTTCACGCGTACAAGGCGCTGGAGCGATTTCGTCCGGAGCAGGCCTTCGCGGCGTGGCTCAACCGGATCGTCGCGAACGCTGCGCTCGACATCGGTCGTCGTAGAAAGGTACGCGATGCCGATTCGCTGCCGGAGACGCTGTCGGTGCCGCTGTTCGACCCGTCGGAGCGATCGGAGCTGCGCGGGCGGCTGGGCGCGGCGCTCGAGATTTTGCCGGAGCGGCAGCGGTCGGTGCTGGTGTTGCACGATGTCGAGGGGTATACCCACGGCGAGATTGGAACGATGCTGGGAATTCCCGAAGGAACGGCGCGATCGGACCTTCATCATGCGCGCGCATCGCTGCGCGAGCGGTTGCGTGATCTCTGGAGCGAGAAATGAGGATCGAGTCGCGGATCGGCCCGGAAGGGCGGGACGATGAGTTGACGCGCGCATTGCGCGTGATGCATGCGCCGCCCGGCGGCGAGGCGTTCTGGGAGATGCTCGAACGCCGCATCCTGGCACGGGTCGCTTCCTCGGAGGACGACCAGTGGTGGCGCCAGCTGGCGCGGTGGCGTCGCGGTCTCGCGCTGGCCGGCGCTGCTGCCGTCATCGTCGCTGCACTGGCCGCGCGCTACTCGAACCACGAGCGCTCGATCGCGGCGTATCGCGAGATCGAGTCCAGTCGCGTGGCGCCGGTGCAGGTCGCGAGCGAGACGGAGCGAGAGGCCTCGCGCGATGTCACGCTGCGCTATGTGATGGGTCCTTGAACGGGAGTCGGCGATGAGAAAATCGAAGTCGCTTGCACTGGGCTTTTTGCTCGGCACGCTGGTGGCCGGAGGCGCGCTCGGCTTCTCGCTCGACCGCGTTTTGACGCGCCCGGCCTGCGACGCTAGCACCGAACGCCAGGCCGTCCGCGCCTACATGGCCTCGAAGCTGCAGCTGAGCCCTCTGCAACGCGCGCAGGTGGATAGCCTGCTCGACATTCGGCATCGGGAGTTCGGCAAGATCGTCGCGCCCGTTCGTCCGCAGCTCGATTCCGTGCGCGAGGCGACTCGCGTCCAGATCAAGCGTCTGCTCGACTCCGGCCAGCAGCAGCGATTCCAGGCGTGGGTGGACGAATCGAAGAAGGAAGAGGCCAGGCAGCAGTGAAGCCCGCAACACGACTGATGTTCGTTATGGCACTGTTGGGAGCGGCGCAGCGGTCGGGCGCGCAGAGCGCTGCGGACTCCTCGCGGACGATGTCGTTGAAGGACGCGGTCGCATTAGCGCAGAAGAACTCTCCGCTCGCGGTCAACGCGCGCGGGCAACTGCGCTCGAGCCGCGCCGGCGTTCGCTCGTCATACGCCGCCTTTCTTCCGACGTTCAACATCCAGGCAACGAACACGCAAAATAGTCCGGCTGGCGTCGTCATCGACAGTACCGGGCACGTCTTCTCGGGAAGGTGGCAGAACTCGCAGGGCTTCAGTACCGGCCTCAATCTCTTCGACGGGCTTTCGCGTCTCTACCAGATCCGCGCGAGCAAGGCCGAGGTGACGGCTGCGCGCGCGAACGAGGTTACGCAGACGTTCCAGATCGCGCTGCTCGTTTCGCAGCAGTATTACGCGGTGCTCGCGGCGAAGGAGTCGGAGAGTGCGGCGCGCGCGCAGCTCGATCAGGCGCAGCAGCAGCTCGCGGTATCGCGCGCGAAGGTGCGGGCGCAGACGTCGACGAAATCCGATTCGCTGCGCGCGATCATCCAGGTGGGCGATGCGAAGCTCGCGCTGCTTCAGGCGAGGAACGATCTGCAGACGGCGAATGCGACGCTCACGCGACTGGTCGGCGAGCCGTACCAGGTCACCGCGAACGCGGCCGACACGATCGCCGGGCCGACGGTGGAGATCGACAGCACGAAGCTCGTGCAGCTCGCCAATGTGAGTCCGGCGGTGCAGCAGGCGCAGGCAGCGCAGGTCGCGGCGCAAGCGCAGTATCGCGCGGCGCACGCGCCGTACTTTCCGAATATCTCCGTCGCCTACAACCGCTCGCGCTATCACAGCGACAGCTCGTTCAACTTCACGCACGGCGGGTACAACTACAGCGGGACGCTGCGCTTCACCGTGAGCTATCCGCTGTTCAACGGCCTCACGCGCGAGCAGGACGTCGTGAATGCGGACGTCGCCCGTCAGAACGCGGAGGCGCTGGCGCAGGATGCGGCGCTGTTGGCGCAGCAAAACCTCGTGGCGTACATCGGCACGCTGCGCACGGCGGAGCAGCAGATCGAGATCCAGCAGGTGTCGGTGGTGGCGGCGGAGGAGGACCTGCGGGTGCAGCAGCAGCGGTATCAGCTCGGCGCATCGATTCTGCTCGACGTGCTCACGTCGCAGACGCAGCTGACGCAGGCGCGACTCGCGCTGATCCAGGCACGGTACGACTATCGCGTTGCGAAAGCGCAGCTCGAGGCATTGATCGGGCAGGCCCTGTGAGTCCATTCGGAGAGTGCGCGTGAAGCGATCTGCGGTCATTTTGTTCCTCGCGATTGTGGCGACGGCGTGCAAGGGGAAGAAGGCCGATCCCACCGCGGCGATCCAGACCGCATCGATCTCGCGGCAGGACATCGTCGTCGATGTCCAGGCGACGGGCGTGATTCAGCCGATCAACGCCGTGCAGGTGAAGTCGAAGGCGTCCGGGCAAGTGATGCATCTGCACGTCGTCACCGGAGCGCAGGTGAAGCCGAACGATCTGCTCGTGCAGATCGATCCGCGCGATGCGAGGAGCCGCTACGACCAGGCCGTCGCGGCGCTGCAGGCCGCGCAGGCGAGCGTGACGGTGACGAAGGCGCAGCTCGACCGGTCGCAGTCGCTGGCGAAGGAGGGAGTCATCACGGCGCCCGAGGTCGAGACGGCGGTGCTCGCGTCGGCGAATGCAACGTCGAATCTCGTTGCGGCGCGAGCGGCGCTCGACCAGTCGAAGATCGCACTCGAGGATGTCACGATCCGCGCGCCGATGGCGGGGACGGTGATCGAGAAGGACGTGAGCGAGGGACAGGTCATCAGCTCGGCGACGAATACCGTGGGCGGCGGGACGACCCTGCTCACCATGGCGGACCTGGGGCAGGTGTACGACTCGACGCTGGTGAGCGAGAGCGACATCGGGAACGTGAAGGCGGGACAGACGGCCACGGTGAAGGTCGACGCGTACCCCAATCGCACATTCACGGGGAAGGTCGAGCGGATCGCACCGCAGGCGACGGTACAGCAGAGCGTGACGATGTTCCCGGTGCTGATTCGTCTCGACAATCGCGACGGCGCGCTCATGCCGGGAATGAACACCGACGTGTCGATCCTCGTCGAGAACGCGGACAACGTGCTCGCGATTCCGAACGATGCGGTGCGGAGCATGAAGGACGCGGCGACCGCGGCGACGGCGCTCGGGCTCGATCCGGTGAAGGTGCGTGCGAGTCTCGCGAGCCAGCGCGGCGGCGGCGCGGGTGGCGGTGGCCGCGGAGGCGGTGGCGGCGCCCCCGCGGTGGCGGTGACCCAATCGCAATGCGACTCGGTGCAGAAGGTGTTCGCCGCGCATCCCGCGGCGCAGGCGGCGCTCACGAGGTACCGGCAGCAGATACGCACGGACACGGCGCACGCGGCAGCGCTGCGCGCAAGCGCGAAGGCGACGACGGACAGTCTGCACCTCGATGCCGAAGTGCTTCGCGGATGCATGCAGCTGCGCCGCACGAGCGCCGGCGGGTCGGCGCTTTCCATGGGAAGCGGAGATGAGACGCCGGTTGCAGGGAACATGAAGCCGCACGCGGGGCTCGTCTTCGTCGCGGCCAATGGGACCTTCGAGCCACGCATGGCGATGCTCGGCGTCGGCAACTACGACGTGACGCAGGTGCTCTCGGGGCTCAATGAGGGCGACAACGTCGCCCTCATCAACGCCGCGATGCTGCAGCAGAACCGGCTGCAGCAACAGCAGCGCATTCAGAGCCGCATGGGGCTGCCGGGCGTGAACCAGACGACGACGGGCGCGCAGGGCGGCGGTCGCGCGGGCGCGGGCGGCGGTGCGCGTGGTGGCGCCGCTGGCGGAGCT
>JACCWE010000161.1 GCA_013697785.1 Gemmatimonadaceae bacterium | reverse complement strand
CACCACCGCCGCCGCCGCCACCGGCTCCCGCACCGCCACCGCCACCGCCGCCACCGCCACCGCCGCCACCGCCGCCACCGGGCGGAGGGGTGCAGGCAGTGTGGTCCGACAACTTCGTCAGCTCCGTTGGCGTCGCCACGCACTTCACGTACTGGGATCTGCTCCCGTACGGCGACAACGTCAATCAGACCGTCGCGGCGATCAAGGCCGCCGGCTTCCGCTTCATCCGTGACGGACTCTCGGTCGACACGGATCAGGGATCGAACAACCGCTACTGGGGCGTCCTGAAGCAGGTCACCCAGCAGGGGATCAAGCTGGTGCTCGTGACGCAGCCCGCGTATCTGGGGAACCAGACGTGGGTGAAGGCGCCGTATACGAACCAGTCGAATCTCGACACCGCAGTAAATCGCGTCGGCGCGGCCGGTATCCTTGCCTTCGAAGGGCCGAACGAGGTCGACAACAACAACGGCAACTGGGGCGGCATTCCGGCCTACGGTGCGAACACTCGCGCCTACATGTCGGCGATGTACTCGCATGCGAAGGCGATCGCACCGTCGGTTACCGTGATTGGGCTGACCACCACGAGCTCGTACGGCTCGAGCTTCATCGGCGACATCAGCGGGTCGATGGACGCCGGCACATTGCACCCGTATCCGGACGGCGTGGTTCCGACGAGCGCCCTCGCGTCGACCATCTCGAACTCGAGCGTCCTCAACGCGGCGCACAAGCCGTGGTGGGTTACCGAAACAGGCTACTACACCTCGCCCAACGCAACCCAGGGCGTCTACCAGCCAGGCATCAGTGAAGCGGCGCAGGGCAAGTATGTCGATCGCATCTACCTCGACTACTTCAACGCCGGCATCAGCCACACGTCGGTGTACGAGATCATCGATGAGCACGTCGACATGGCGAATGCAGAGGCGAACTACGGCCTGATGCGCAACGACGGCAGCCCCAAGCCGGCGTACAACGCCCTCAAGAACCTCCTGGGACTCCTCGCCGATCCGGGCGGAGCCTACTCGGCGGGATCGCTCAACTACACCATCACGGGTGCCACTGGCACGATCCGTCAGAGCCTCTTCCAGAAGCGCGATGGGCGCTTCTATCTGGTGCTTTGGAACGACGTCCAGACCTACGACACGCAGGCCAAGCGCGATCGCAGCAATCCCACGGTGCCCGTCACGGTCACCATGAGTGCGTCGCACGCCATGTCCGTCTACCAGCCGTACACGCAGGCGATGTCGATGTCGTCGTCGAGCGGCAGCACGATCACGGTGAACGTGCCGGATCACCCGCTGGTGATCGAAATCAATCCGTAACCAACCTGGCGAGCCTCGAGCTCGCGAAACTCAAAGGTAAGAATCGCCCGTCCAGTACTCGCTGGACGGGCGTTTCGTTGTAATGCCGTCAAACGTTCTCTCGCCCCTAGCGCAATTCCCGGCCGATCCTGTCCGAGCGGCCAAATATTAAACTCCATATGTCATAGTGGCTTAGATCACGCTAAAATGCCTCGTAGCCCCATTGTGACAGCAACAACGTTAATATCGTTTCCTGTTCTGACTGGCCGCTTAGCCAGCGTATTGAATTTCGTACCGGAACGGTCTTTACGAATGAACGGTTGGCGATACCCTTGTGCACACCTTCGTTACTAAGGCTGAGCGCGATGCTCACCGCGGAGGTGTCGCCCCGCGTGTGGTTGCACGTTGGGTTGTTTTGGAACGGCAGGATCGCCACGCCTCCCAGGCGAGCGACAAAGGCAAACCCGGTGAAAACCGGCGACGCAAAGCTACCGAGGCTAACGGGCAGATCACCGCGCTACGCCAGTCGAGCAGCCGACTTGTGCTATATGAGGAGATTTCTATGCGCGCGATTCTCTCGATCGCCACGCTCGCCGTTCTGTGCGCTGCGTGCTCGGACACGACTGCTTCCCCGGCCGACGATTCGAACCGTGAAGCCGTTGCCTCCGTCGTCGGCGGGATAACCTACCCGCTTGTAGCTATCACCAACGTCGCCCCCTCGCTCAAGGCGAAAGATTCCCTGGACCTGCAGGTCAGGCTCACGGACGCCAGCGGCTCCTGGATGGGCAAGCAGATTACTTGGAAGAGCTCCGATACCACGGTCCTCAAGGTCACCGTGCGGGACGTCGGTAAGCCGAGCGGCTCGATCGGACACGTCATCGCCCTCAAGGCCGGCACGGCGTCGATCACCGCCACCACCCAGAGTCTCACGTCGGCCAAGACGCCGATCGCCGTATCTGCGGCTGCAGTAGCGCCAACGACGGGCGACACGATCGTAACCAAGGTCAGCGTAACACCCAATCCGCTCACGATCGCGACGAACAAGCCGTTCCAGCTCACCGCCAAGGCGTACAACGCCGCCGGCGGTGTGATCTCGTCGGCGAAGCTCTCCTATCGAAGCACCAACACCGCCGTCCTCACCGTCAACCCCGTGGGCATGGTCCTCGGCGGCGCCAAGGGAACGGCGAACGTCGAAGTCTCCGCCGTGAACGGCAAGATGGCGTGGTCGACGATCACCGATTCTGGTGGCACCGCGCCTCCGCCGGTCGCTCCGCCCGGCACGGGCACGGGCGCCGCCGTCGCCGCGGTCTGGTCCGACAAGTTCGTGTCGTCGGCCGGCGTCGCGACACACTTCAACTACTGGGATCTCCTTCCCTACGGCAACAACGTCAACGGCACGATCAGCGCGATCAAGGCGGCAGGCTTCCGCTTCATCCGTGACGGTCTTTCCGTCGACGTGAACGAGGGCTCGAACAACCGCTACTGGGGCGTGATGAAGCAGCTCACCTCCTCGGGGATCCAGCTCGTTCTCGTCACGCAGCCCGCTTACCTCGGCAACAACAAGTGGGTCACGGCGCCATACGCGAATCAGTCGAATCTGGACACCGCGGTGAACCGCATCGGCGCGGCCGGCATACTCGCCTTCGAAGGACCGAACGAGGTCGACAACAACAACGGCGGATGGGGCGGCATTCCGGCGTACGGCGCGAACACCCGCGCCTACATGTCGGCGATGTACAGGCACGCGAAGGCGATCGCTCCGTCGGTCACGGTGATCGGCCTGACCACGACGAGCTCGTACGGTTCCAGCTTCATCGGCGACATCAGCGGCTCGATGGATGCCGGCAACCTGCACCCGTATCCGAACGGCACGCTACCGTCGAGCGCGCTCGTTGCGACGCAGAACAATTCGAGCGTGCTCAATGCGGCACACAAGCCGTGGTGGGTCACGGAGACGGGCTATTACACGTCCCCGAACGCGACGACGGGCGTCTACCAGCCGGGCGTCAGCGAGACGGCACAGGGCAAGTACGTTCCGCGACTCTATCTCGACTACTTCAACGCGGGCATCGTCCACACCTCCGTCTACGAAATCATCGACGAGCACGTCTCGCTTGCGGACGCGGAAGCGAACTACGGCCTGATGCACAACGATGGCAGCCCCAAGCCCGCGTATAACGCCATGAAGAACATGCTCACGCTGCTCGCCGATCCCGGCTCCGCGTTCACGCCAACGACGTCGCTCTCCTACACGCTCGCCGGCACCACGGGCACCATTCGCCAGAGTCTCTTCCAGAAGCGCGACGGCCGCTTTTACCTCGTGCTTTGGAACGACGTTGTCGTCTACAACACGTCGGGCAAGTCCGATATCTCGAACGCGACGGTTCCGGTGACGGTGCAGTTCGCCGTCCAGCCGCGATCGATCTCGCGCTACCAGCCGCTCGTCAGCGCCGCGGGAACGTCCGTGACGCCGTCGAAGAGTGTGGCGGTTGCGGTGGCGGACAACCCGATCATTCTCGAAATCACGCCGTGATGCACCGCCTTCGGGCGAACGGTTGAAGGAAGCGACGGCCCCCGCGAGATCTTTGCGGGGGCCGTCGTCGTTTCGGCGTTGCACCACGCGTGCGCGACCAATAGCATCCGACCATCATGGCGACTCGCTCTCCCCTCCGCATCGCGCTCGTTATCGTGCTCGCCGCCGCCGTCATCGGCGCGGTCGGCGCGCGCCGCTTCCTGTCGTCGCGCATGACTGGAACCGCCGGCGAGCCCACCGTCACCCTCCCCGCCGCGCGCGCGATCTGGTCCGATCGCTTCGCGAGCTCCGTCGGGATCGCGACGCACTTCAGCTACGACGACCTCCTTCCCTACGGCCACGATCGCGCGAAGACGATCTCGTCGCTCCTCTCGAGCGGCGTGCGCTTCGTGCGCGATGGGCTCTCGGTGAGCGTCAACGGCGAGTCGAACGACAAGTATTGGGGCACGATGCACGCGCTCACCGACAGCGGGATGAAGCTCGTTCTCGTCACCTATCCCACCCGCCTCGGCGGCGACGCCGTCGACCCGCCGCCGTACAAGGATCAGCGCCCGCTCGACACCGCCGTCGCACGCGTCGGCGCCGCGAACATCCTGGCCTTCGAAGGACCGAACGAGGTCGACAACAACAGCGACGCGTGGGGCGGCAAGGTGGTCTACGGCGAGAACGCGCGCGCCTTCCAGTCCGCGCTGTTCGCGCACGCCAAAAAGGTCGCGCCATCGATCGCCGTGCTCGGTCTCACCGTCACGAGCGTAAAGGGCGCGCACGACGTTGGCGACATCAGCGCGATCATGGACGCCGGCACACTCCATCCCTATCCCGAGGGCGACGTGCCGCTCGCGCATCTCGCGCCGATGAAGCGCGACTTTGCAGCGCTCGACGGCGCGAAGAAGCCGTGGTGGGTGACGGAGTCCGGCTATCACACATCGCCCAACGCGACCGAGTCACTCTACCAGCCCGGCGTCTCCGACATCGCGCAGTCGAAGTACGTTCCGCGTCTCTACCTCGACTACTTCGCCGCCGGCATCCCGTACACGTCGGTCTACGAGCTGATAGACGAGCACGACGACAAGACGAACGCCGAGGCGAACTATGGACTGATGTACTACGACGGCGCGCCGAAGCCGGCGTACGTCGCGCTCGAGCATCTGCTTCGCCTGCTCACCGATCGCGGCGCGGAGTTCACCCCAACGTCGCTCGCGTACACCCTGACCGGCGCGACGAATACGATTCGCCAGAGTCTCTTCGAGAAGCGCGACGGGCGATTCTATCTCGTGCTCTGGAACGATGTCCCCGTCTATCGCACGAAGGCCGTGAGCGGGCTCGAAGGACGGATGCAGAAGTACTGGGAGCGTGTTGCCGGCGCCGACAAGGACGTGCGCGACGTGTTCAACGCTCCGGTGCCGGTGACGATGACGCTCGCGGCGAAGGCGAGCGCGATCACCCTCTATGCGCCGCTCCGCGGTGCGGAGCCCATGAGTGTCACGAAGGGCGCGTCGTCGATCGTGGTGCCGGTGCCCGACCACCCGGTGGTGGTCGAGATCACGCCGTAGCGGCTACGGCGCCCAGGGCTTCGCGCAGCGACTTCACGCCGGCTGCGCCGTGCTTCTTCTCGACCATGTCCTCGACGATCCGCATGAAGCGCTCGCGAAAGCGAGGCTCGGCGTAATCCTCCGCGTGCTCGCGGATCGCGACGCTGTCCCACGTCGTCTGCTCCGAGCGCAGCACCGCGGCGCTCAGCGACTCGGGTGTGAGTTCGCTGAAGAAGATCCCCGTCTTGCCATCGATCACCGTGTCGAGCGCGCCGCCGGCCTTGAACGCGATCACCGGCCGCCCCGCGGCGTTGGCCTCGAGCGGCACGATCCCGAAGTCCTCGTCGCCCGGGAAGAGCAGCGCCTTGCAGCGCGCGTAGTACCCGGCGACTTCCGGATCGGGAAGTCGGCCGAGGAAGGTGATGTTGGGTCGCGACATCTTCTCGAGCACAGCGCGATCGGGGCCGTCGCCGATGATGACGAGCTTGCGGCCGTTGTCGTTGAATGCCTTCACCACGAGGTCGACGCGCTTGTACGGATTGAGGCGTGACACGATGAGGTAGAAATCCTCGGCGTGATCGATCGGCGTGAAGCGCTGCACGGCGACCGGCGGCGGGACGATGATGCTGTCGCGATTGTAGAAGCGCTTGATGCGGTCCGCGACGACCGTGGAGTTCGCGACGTAGAGACTCGGGCGCGTCGCCGTCTTCACGTCCCAGGCGCGGAAGCGCTTGAGCACCGGGATGAGCACCGCGCGCACGGGGGAGCCGTACTGCTCGCGCTCCATGTAGCGCTCGTAATCCCAGACGAAGCGCATCGGCGTGTGGCAGTAGCAGATGTGGATCGCGCCGGGGCGCGTGATCGCCGCCTTGCCGAAGGCCGAGCTGCTCGAGATGACGAGGTCGTACTCGCGGAGGTCGAAGCGCTCGATGGCTCCTGGATAGAAGAGCAGATACGCCTTGAAGTGCCGCTTGAGCAGCGGGAGCTTCTGCATCCACGACGTGCGGATGTCCGCGTCGCGCAGCACATCCCAGAGCGAGCTGCGATCGAGGATCGTCGTGAAGATCGGCGCCGCGGGAAACATCGTGTGCAGCGTGCCGACGACGCGCTCCGCGCCCCCGGCCTGGTTCAGATAGTCGTGAACGATCGCGATCTTCACGCGCGCGCTCCCGCTGCGAGCTCGATCGCGCGCTCGGTTTGCGGCAGGGTGACGGCGAGGGTGAAGCGCGCGAGGGCGTCGGCTCTTCCCGCACGCGCTATTTCCCGCGCGCGCGTAGAATCAGCCAGCACCGCACGAATCGCTACTGCCAGAGCCGCCGGATCGTTGGGCCCGATCTGCCACGCCGTCTCGCCCGCGCGCACGATCTCCGACGCGCCGCCACCCGCCGTCGCGATCACCGGACGCTCGGCCAGCATCCCCTCGGCGATCACGCGCCCGAACGGCTCCGGCGCCGTCGACGTGTGGATGAGCACATCAACCGCGCGCATGAGCACGGGCACGTCGGTGCGGAAGCCGAGGAAGTGCACGCGCGCGGAGAGCCCGAGCGACTCGGCCAGCGCGCGCATCTCAGCCGCGTACGTCTCTTCGCCGAAGAGCGCGTCGCCGACGATCACGAGCTGCACGTTCGAGTGCGCGGCGCCGAGCTCCGCGAGCGCGCGGATCGCCACGTCCTGTCCCTTCCACGGCGCCATCCGCCCGAACAACCCCAGCACCGGCTCGGCGCCGAGCCCCAGCGACGCGCGCATCGCCGCAGCATCCGCCTCGCTCACCGCATCGGCCACCGCGGGGTCGAGCCCGTTGTAGACGACGTCGATGCGCGCCCGCGTGCCCCCGCGTGCCCGGAGGGCGCCGGCGGTTGCCTGGCTGTTCGCAATCACGCGCGAAGCCACGTGGTTGGCGAGAAAGACATCGATTGCAATGTTGATGCGGCTGAAGACTGTTGGATCGAGAATGTCGTGCAGGTGCCAGAGCACCGGCTTTCGCGAAAAAACCGCGGCCGCACAGGCGACAATGAATGCCTTCTGCGAGTTCGCGTAAACGATGTCATAGTCGCGCGACAGCCTCGCGACCGCGCGTGCCGTTCCCAACACGGCACCCACCGCCCCCGGACCGGGCACGCGACTCTCCCGCTTCACCTGTTGCAGCGAGGCGGCTTCCTGCAGTACGACCGTTCGTATGCCCCGCCCTTCGAGCCGCGAACGCAGCGCGCCATCCGCCATCAGCGCAACGAGCGACCTGTCGCGCAGATGCTCCGCCACGTCCAGGAGGCACAGCTCAGCTCCGCCCAGCGCCGCCGTGTGGTCGAGAAAGAGTACCCGTGGCGCCGTCACGCAATCATTGCACGAATGCCGCCAGCAGCACGATATCCGCTCACGCCGCGCCCGTCTGCTGCGCAGCGAAAGCCTCGAGCGCCATCACGCGCGCCCGCTGCTCCTCCTCTTTTTCGTAGTTCTCGAGCCAGAAGTGACGTCCGATGCAGAGCCCGAGAAAGCCCCAGAATACGATCCCGTCCACACCCACCAGCGGATTGAAGGACGGCAAAATCGAAAGCGTAGCTAGCGACGCGGCTCGTAACGACAGATCAAAATAATCACCCCGCACCTCACGGATGCTGATCGCGAAGCCCACCAGCCCCAGGAGCCCAATCACGTAAACGAGTCCGCCGAACCAGCCGAGCGAAAAGACGATGTCCAGCAGCCCCGAGTCCATGTTCTGGAGCGCGGCGCCCTGACTCATCGTCGCCGCCGGCCCGGTGCCGCCCATCCCTTCGCCCTGCGGCGTGTTCAGCACGCGGTCCGTGATCGCCGCATAAAGATTTGCTCGCTCGTGCAGGCTGAAGTCGTCGTGCAGCGTTCCGAAGCTCGCGAAGCGCTTCATGATGACGTCGCTCAACGGCGTGAACGCCACCACCACGCCCACGACCACCGAGAGCGATATCAGCGGGAAGACGATGCGCGAGATCGAGCGGAAGGGAACGTAGAAGGCGAAGATCAGGAAGCCGAATGCCCACGCCAGCCACGCCGTACGCACCGTCGTGAGCAGCAGCGCCGTCGCCCCCGCACCCATCGCGAGCCACGACAGCTTCGACCGCTGGCTCATCACCACGATCAGCGAGGCCATCATGATCACGGCGAACGGCGCCGGCGAATTCAGCGTCGAGAAGACGCGGAACTGCATCGGCTGCGGATTGCCGAGCACGGTCATCTTCGCGGCGTAGATCCAGAAGAGATCCCACGGCAGCGGCCGCACGAACTGGTAGACGCCGTACACACCCATGAACAGCACGGTGGCGACGAGCGTCTTCCGCATCACGATCCGGATCTGCGGATAGATGTCCCACTGCATCGCGAAGTGGAAACCAAGCAGCAGCGGAATCAGCCACACGAGAAGTCCGTAACTCGCCGCCGCGATTCCCGTAGAGACGATGCCGACGATGTACGCATAGCAGAGCGCCGCGAAGCAGAGTGCGAAGGGGAAAAGATTTCTTCGCATCAACTTCGGCGCGTGTAGAAAGAGCGTCAGCAAACATGGGAGCGTCACGATGTACGGCGCGAGCAGAATCGGGCTCGTCGTCATGTAGCCGCTCTTGATCTCGATGAAGCGCCTGGCGAACGGCGTGAGGATCCACACCCACCAGTTGAAGCCGATGAACAGCGTCGGATGGTAGCGATAGAGATAGAATGCGATCGCACCCGTCATCGGCACGAAGCCGACGGCGAGCAGATGCGCCGACTTCACCCACGCCGCCGAGAAGACTAGCCCGCCGAAGATCAACGCCGTGAGGAGCTTCCGCCCTTGCTTCGTCGACATGAGCGTCTCGCCCTGCTCGGCCTCGCTCAGCCGCGACGGAATTATCTCATCCGCCCACTGCCCGAGTTGCGGCTGCTGGCCCCACTGCGGCTGCTGCCCCCACTGCGACGCCGCGCTCATTGCGCGCGCTCCCGCGCGAGCGACTCGAGCACCTCACGCGTCTCGCGCGCGATCGTGTTCCAGTCGAAGCGCTCCGCGGTCTTCACCGCTGCGCGCGACATCGAGCACCGGAGCGCCGGATCCGCTATCACCTTCGCGAGATGCTCGCGCACCGACTCGACGTTCGGCTCCACGAAGAATCCGTTCACCCCATGCTCCACGAAATCCTCGAGCCCGTTCGTGCGCACGACGAGCATCGGGAGCCCGCACGCCGCCGCCTCGAGCCCGCTCATCGAGAACGTCTCGTAGCGCGACGGGCACACGAACACATCTCCCGCCGCGAGATATCGCTCCGGGTGCGCCTGCAGCCCCACGAAGCGCACGCGATCCGAGATCTTCTCCTCCTCAGCGATCTGCGCGAAGGCCGCGACGTTGCCGCGCCCCACTATCACGAGCTGCACGTCGGGGAGCAGCGCGACGGCGTGGATCACGTCGGCGAGCCCCTTCCGATCCCAGTCGCCACCCATGAACACCGCGATGAACTTTTCTTGCGGCAGCTCCAGCTCGCGGCGCAGCGCCATCTTCGCCTCGTGCGACTCCGCCGGATGAAACACGGAGCGATCGACGCCATTCGGAATCACGCGGATCTTCGACGGCGAGATGCAATACTGCTCCACGAGCTCGCGCTTGAGCCCTTCGCTCACCGCAATTACGCCGCGCAGCCGCTTCGATTCATACAGCCGTCGCTCGTGCCTCGACAGCGATCCCTCGGCCACGCGCTGGTACAACCGCCGCACCGGATTCGCTCCCCCGCGTAGCCCAGCGAAGCGCGACGAGAATGCGCCGAGGCAGAAGTGCGCTATCACGACATCCGCGCTGGTCGCGGCGCTGTCCACGGAGACGACGAGATCGTACTTCCCATCGTGCTCGATCTTTCCCGCCGAGCGCGCGAAGGACGCGTGATTGAGCACCGCCGGCCGCTTGATCGCGTGCACGGGCAGCCACGTGAGACTCGAATCGGCGATCTCGCACTCGGTGGCGATGATCGTCGTGTCGATCGCACGAGCGATGCGGCTGAACACTTCAGCGCTGGCGCGCTCCATCCCGCCCAGCCTGCAGACGCGATTGGCGACGACGGCGAGTCTCACGCCGCGAGCTCCGCCGGCGTCGCGAGAACGACGCAGCGGCGCGCGAGAAGCGACGGCCACATGCGGCCAAGCGCCGTGATCGGCTTGTCGATCCACGACTTGCGGCCGAGCATCTTGTCCGCGACCGCGATTCGCAGGAACTGGCACTCGAGCCCCCCGTCCTTCACCGTGCGGAGCCCGCCCTCGGCCAGCATCGCCTCGATCGACGTGAAGGTGAAGAAGCGGAGATGCGGGTCGCGCCACGGGAAGGCGCGCTGCGTCACCGGGCTGCCGCGCGGGTTGAAGTGGCCGGTGAACATCAACTCGACGCGCGTCGTCCAGAACGCGGAGTTCGGAACGCTGAGCAACGCGAGGCCGCCCGGCTTGAGCACGCGCGCGATCTCGCGCGTCACGATCGCCGGGTTGACGAGATGCTCGAGCACCTCGAGGCAGATCACCACATCGAAGCTCGCGTCCGGATGCGGAAGCGGATCCGCGAGGGACGCGACGCGCGCGTCGATGCCGCGCTCGCGCGCCGATGCCACCGCGACCTCGGAGATGTCGACGCCGTGGATCTCGACGCCGCTCGCGTGCACGCGCGCGCCGTAGCGGGCGCCATCGCCGCAGCCGACGTCGAGCGCCTTGCGGCCCCGCACCATCAGCGGGTCGAGCCACGCGCGCAGATCCTCGTCGAGCCCCGGCGGCGGGCTCCACCCCGTGGTACCCGACCAGTACTCGTCGTAGTACTGCGCCGTTACCTGCTGATCGTGCTCGTGTGCGTCCTTCTCGCTCGTATGTGCTGCCGTCATTGCACTACTCCCTCGGCTGCCCGCCGGTAAACCTCGAGTGTCTCGCCGGCCATGCGCCGAACGGTCAGTCTTTCAAGATTGCGCGAAGTGGCAACTCGCAACCTGTTTCGCTGCTCCGGATCCAGAAGTAGCCCCGCGACGGCGTTCGCGAGCGCGTCTGGCGCCCTGGGAGGCACCAGAAGCCCCGCCTTGCCACCCTCCAGCGATTCGGGTATTCCGTCCACCCGCGTAGCCACGATCGGGAGCCCGGCCGCACGCGCTTCCGGGATTACCAGCGGATTCGGATCCGCGTGCGACGCCAGTACGAACACGTCCGCCTGCTTCATCACCAGCTCCGCATCGGCCCGGAAGCCGAGGAATACCACGGAGTTGGCTACTCCCCGGTCGCGCGCGAGCTGCTCGAAGTGCGCGCGGTCCGGGCCATCGCCGAGCAGGTAGGTCTTCACGTTCGGCACGCGCTCGCGGATGAGCGCCGTCGCCTCGATGAGGTCGGCGATTCCCTTGCGCACGTACATGCCGGCCACGGTCACGATGTTCGGATGCTCGAGGGTGACAGGCTCGGGCGGCGTGCCCGCGGGCCTGCGCGCGGTTCCGATCGTTCCGTTGAGCACCGTCTCGATGCGCGCCGCCGGCACGCCGCGCGAGATCATGTCGTCGCGCACCGCGTCGCTCACCGCGATCACGCGATGCCCGAGCTTCATGATCACCGCATGCCGCTGCCACGAGTTGTGCACCGTCGTGACGAGCCGCGCCTTCGTGCCCGTGCACGCGAGGCGCCCTATCACAGCGCCCTTCATCATGTGCGCGTGCACGATCTGCGTCTCGTTGATTACGAGGAAGCGGCGCAGCCTGAACACCGCCGTGAGGGGATGAAGCCCGCCGGACGGCTCGAGCAGGAAGTGCTGCACGCCGTTCGCGCGGAGGAGCTCCGCATAGGCGCCGTCCGGCGCCGCGACGGTGACGTCGTGCCCCGCGCGCGACTGCTCCACCGCGGCATCGATCGCGACGTTCACTATCCCGTTGCCGAGCTGCGCGAGCTCGTTCAGGAGATGTACGATGCGGAGCTTGGCCAGCGCGGGCTCCTGCGGCTGCGCGCGCTCTGACGACACCCGCGCGCCCGGCTTCCGCGCCGACGAAGTGGTATCGAGCATCATGCCGCCCCCGAAGTCGCCGGCTCGCGATCGCCGCCGCCGCGCAGCTCGCGGAGCGCCGCCGGAATCATCGACCGTCCCGCCCATGCGCGCTCACCGAGCACGAACGCCGGCACGATCGCCGCGAGCGGCGCCACGATCCACGGCGACACATGGAGCGCCATGCCACCGAACGACACGGCGAGCGAGAGCGCCAGGAGCCCGAGCGGCTTCGAAAGCGCCTGCACGACCGGCACGCGAATCCCCTTGGTGAGCGCGTACACCACGCCGGCCGCCGCGATCAGCCCCGCCGCGTATGCCCACGCGACCTGGTCGATCCCCGAGAGCTTGAGCACCACCAGCGCGCCCCAGATCATCACCGTCGCCGTCGTCTGCTCCGCCATCGCCGCCCGCGGTCCGCGCAGCGCGAGCGCCACCGGCGACAGCGCCGCCGTGTAGACGCCCGCGACGCCGAGGGTGAGCACGTACAGCTGCGCCATCACCACCGCACCGCTCCACTTGGGGAGCAGAAGCGCGAGCAGCGGAAGAAAGGCGTAGGCCAGCGCCACGATCGGGAAGGCGATCTGCGCCGCGCCGCGCAGCGTGCTCTCGGCGAGCTCGCGCAGGCTCTCCATGCGCGCCGCAAGCCGCGACGAGGCGGCGACACCCGCGCGGAGATAGCCCTCGAAGGTGAGCGAGAGGAACTGCCCTATTCGCCAGGCGAAGTTCCAAAGTCCCGCCACGTCGAGGCCAAAAAAGCGCGCGATCAGGATCGGCGTGAGCGAGTCGCGCGCGACGGTGACGAGCGTCGATGTCGAGAAGCCGATGCTGTCGCCCGCGAGCGCGCGCACGGGACGGAGGTTGAAGGAGATGCGCCGGATCGGCACGAGCCGGTAGAGCGCGATCGTGTAGTAGAAGCAGAGCGCGATCTGCGTGACGAAGACGCCGACTACGAACTTGTGCGCGAAGGCGAAGGCGACGAGCGCGATGTTCTGGATGAAGATTCCCTTCACCTCGAGCAGCGACAGCTCGGCGAAGCGCAGGTCGCGCTCGAGCGCAACCTTGCACGACGTCTGGATCGGCGTGACGAGCATCGCCGCGATGGCGACGAGGAGCCAGCTGCTCCACTCCTTCGGCAGCACGCCGAAGAGATCCGACGCGTGCGGGATCACCATCGCGAGAACGAGGATCGCGACGAGCAGCATCGTGCGCAGCCCCGCCACCGCCGCGAGCATCTCGGGGGTGGGGTTCTCGCGCCGGCGGATCATCGCCAGTTCGAAGCCGAGCTCCGTCGTGAATTGCACCGTCGCGAGCGCACCGCGCACGACCGCGAAAATTCCGAGCTCCGCGGGAAGCACGAGCGCTATCAGCGCGAAGTTGGTGCTGGCGCTGATGACACGGAGGAGGAGGCCGCGTACGAGAAGAACGTTCGCGCCGCGAATGCTCCGCTTGAGGAGGTCCGCGTGCTCTGCGTCCTCCAGCTCGGCCCCCGTCAGGCCATCGCCAAGGGCGGGTTGTGGATCACTCATGAGTGTGCGAGGCCTCGTCGGCGAGCTCCCGGGAAGGGATCTCGCCAGCGGAGATCACATTGCCCCTCGACCGCGGACCACGACGGGTACCGTGATGAGGAGAATGCGCAGATCTTCTGTGAGCGACCAGTTGTCGATGTACTTCAGGTCGAGCGCGATCCAGTCCGTGAACGTCAGCGAGCTGCGACCACTCACCTGCCACAGCCCCGTCATTCCCGGGAGCACGCTGAAGCGGCGCATCAGCGTCGCTTCGGAGAAGCGGCTGACGTCGCGCACGGACATGGGGCGCGGGCCAACGAGCGACATGTGACCGAGCAGGACGTTGAAGAGCTGCGGCAGCTCGTCGATCGACGCTTCGCGCAGGAAGCTCCCGATCTTCGTGAGCCGCGGATCCTTCTTGATCTTGAAGATCGGACCCGCCGCTTCGTTCAGATGCTCGATGTCCTTCATGCGCTGCTCCGCATCAACCACCATCGTGCGGAACTTGTACATCGGGAAGCGGCGGCGATTGAAGCCGTAACGCGGCTGGACGAAGAACACGGGGCCGGGGCTCGTCATCTTCACCGCGATGGCGGTGACGATCAGCACCGGCGACAGCAGAATCACGGCGACCGCGGCGCCGACGATATCGATGCCGCGCTTGACCATGAGGCGCGAGTCATCCGCACGCGTCGGCAGCGTGACCACCGCCATCGACTCCGCCTGCTCGAAGCGCGGGCGCGCGAGGCCGTGCTCGAACACATCGGCGAGATAGGTGGCCTGCACGCCCATCCGCTCGCAGATGCGGAGCGCGCGCTGCACCCCCGCGTACTGCGACTTGATGGGAAGCGCGATGAGCACCTCGTCGATTGGCTCCTGCACGAGCAGGCTCTCGAGCTCCGCGATTCCGCCCAGCATGCGAATAGGCGTGCCGTTCATCGGCACCGGCTCCGAATCCACGAAGCCGAGGCAGACGAACTGCGGCTGATCGCCCAGGCACATCTCGCGGTAGGCGCGACGCGCGCGCGGGCCCGAGCCGACGATCACGAGATTGCGCACGCCGCCCGTCACCCCGCGCTCGGTGAGCATGTGCCCAATGCGGCGGACGATGAGTGTGTTCGCGGTGACGCCGACGAAGAAGAGCGCCGTGGTGTCGAAGCGGAAGGCGCGGCTCACGCTCGTGACGGGGAAGATGAGCGCGACGAGCGCCCCGAGGAGGCAGGCGCCGATGACGCGCAGCGTCTCCTCTTCCCAGCTCATGATGCGCCGCGCGTCGTAGAGACCGAACGAGCGGAAGAGCGCGATCCAGCAGTACGAGAGCACCGCGATCAGCATCACGTTCTTGACCGAGATGCGCATCTTGAGGAAGTCGGCGAGGCCGACCACCTGGTTCTCCGCGAGATTCATCAGCACGAACGCCGCGATCAGCGTTCCAACGGCAACGAGAGCATCGACGGCCGCATTCGCCCCGTGGCGCGGAGCTGCCGCGCGCGAGTACGAGCCACGGGGCGGCACGCGCGAGGAGCGCGGCTTCCCGTTTCCGAAGGGTGTCCACCCATCCGCCCAATCGGCGGAGGGACGCTTCTGATGCTCCTGCGCGGTAGCCACGACCTATGACCGTGATTGATTGTTGTCGGATCTCATTCGCGCTTTGAATCACTCGTTGCCGCGTACTGCTCGCCGTACGCCTTGAGCGCCGGCACGCCGTAGTAGCGATACGCGCCGTCGTACGAGGAGTAGCTCTTCGGCTCGATGTCGTTCAGGATCGTTCCGAACAGCGGCGCGCGCACGAGCCGCAGCTGCTCGGCCGCATACGTGATCGCTGCCTTCGCGGTGACGCCCGAGCGCGCAACGAGCACGACGCCCTGGGTCACGCCGCTCAGGATCGCGGCATCGGCGACGACGTTGAGCGGCGGCGAGTCGATGATGATGATGTCGTACTCGCGCTCCGCCTGTTCGAGCAGATCACGCAGCTCGTTGGAGAGCAGCACGCCGCCCGGATTCGCGGGGACGAGCCCCGACGGGATGACGCTGAGCCGTCCCATGCCGCCGACTTCGAGACGGTGCAGCGTCGCATCGAGCTGCGCCTTCCCTTCGAGCAACTCGCTCAGTCCGGGCGCGATGTTGATGTCGAACGCGCTGGCGACCGAGCCGCAGCGGAGATCGGCGTCGATGAGCAGCACCGACGTTCC
This sequence comes from Gemmatimonadaceae bacterium, assembly GCA_013697785.1. Lineage (GTDB taxonomy): Bacteria > Gemmatimonadota > Gemmatimonadetes > Gemmatimonadales > Gemmatimonadaceae > FEN-1250. Next base: position 5,892 of record JACCWE010000161.1, on the reverse strand, counting down.
GTGCTGCGCGAGCGTGAGCGCGAGATTAACCGCGGTGGTGGTCTTGCCTTCACCGGGCAGCGCGCTCGTGACGACGATGCTCTTGACGCGCTGATCGGGGCGGGCGTACTGGATGTTCGTCTGGAGCTGGCCGAACGCCTCGATGATTCCCGAGCGCGACTCGACGTCCAGGTCGAGCGCCCTCGCGATCGCGGCGGCGGACTTCGAGAGCTCCGAGCGGCGGCTCGTGGGCGTGAGACCAACCAGCGGCACCGGGGCGCGCTCGCGCTTGACCTTGCGCTTGAGATGCACGGCGAAGCGCTTGAAGGCGCCGTCCGTCGAGCGCACGCGAATGCGCGGAATGAGTCCGAGCACCGGAACTTCGGTGATCGTCTGGAGCTGCTCGCGGGTGCGAACCGTAGCGTCGAGGTGCTCGCGCGCGACGGCGAGGAGCAGTCCGATGACGGCGCCGAGCACGAGCGCGGCGGCGAGATCGAGCAGCGCGCGTGGACGCACGGGCTTCTGCGGCGCGACGGCCGAGTCGACGACCTGCACGGTCGCGTCGACGGTGGCGGCCTGGATCTCCGCCTCCTTGAGCTTCGTCTGCAGCATGCCGTACATGTCCTCGAGCACCTTCGGCTGGCGCTGGAGACGCTGATACGTCGCCTCCTGCGCCGGAATCTTGGAGAGATCGCGGCTGAAGGCGGCCATCGACGCATCCTCGGCGGCGACCTGATTCTTGAGTCCCTCTTCGTACGTCACGGCGATCTGCCGGAGCTGGTCCTCGAGCTCCGTGATGCGATTGGTGAGCACGGCGACGTCGGGATCGGCGGCGGTGCGGCGCGTGAGGAGCTTGGCGCGCTCATCCTCGACGCTCGAGAGCGAGCGCAGGATCTCGGACGCGGCCTCGTTGCGGAGGAGCGTCGGGAAGGCGATGAGGCGGCGGTACGGCGAGGCGACGCCGGCCGCCTGAGGGGCGGCGGCTGCAGCGTTCACTTCCTTGAGCAGCTGGGCGAGGGCGCTGCGCTCCGTCTCGATCTTCGAGCGCTCCGCCTGCATGTCGACGAGGCGCGTGACCTGGCTCGATCCCTGGCTCTTCGGATCGACGACGGACCCCTTGGTGCGGAAGTCCTCGAGCTGATCTTCGGACGCGGTGAGCTGCCCCGAGAGCGTGGCGATCTGCCCCTGGAGGAACTTCACGCGTTCGCGCGCTTCAGTGGTGCCGACGTTCTGGCGACGGCCCATGTAGGTGCGGCCGAGCGAGTTGAGCGTGGCCGCGAGGAGCGGTGCGTCGGATCCGCTGTAGGAGAGACGGACGAGATTCGCCTGTGCGCTCGGGCGGGCGACGCGAAGGGCGTCGCCCAGATCGCCGACCGCTTCCGGGAAGCGCTGGACGTGGAACGAGATCGCCGGATAGCCGGCGGCATGCTGGCTGAGGACGAAGGAGAAGTCGACGGTTTTTACGGTGTCGCCCGGAGCGTAGTAGGCAAGGGCGGGCGAACCCTTCTTGCTGCGCTGGAGCGCGAATCGGCGGTCGGGCTCGCGGACGAGCCAGTAGGTGCCGCTGTCGGCCTCGGAGGAGACGGCCACCGCACGCATGACGTCGTTGCGCGAGAGCGAGCGCGGCTCGCGAAGCATCAGCTGCAGACCCAGATTCTCGATGACCTGCTCGGCCATCGTGCGGCTGGTGAGGACCTCCATTTCCGTGGAGACCTGATCGTGCTCGGGGCCGGACGTGGGCGCAAATTCGACGGAGCGCTGGCCGTTGATGTCGAAGAGGGCGTTCGCCTCGTAGACCGGACGCGCGTAGTGGACGTAGATCCAGGCGGCGGTGGCGCACGCGATGACGCAGGCAGCGATCAGAACCACGTTGCGCTGGAGCATGCGCCACATGTCATCGAGCCTGAGCTCGTCCGACTTTGCCGGACGGCGGGGCTCGAGGATCGCGAGCGGCTGTGTGTAGTGCCGAACTGGAAGCGACATTTTTTAGTGTTTCACGGCGAAGGTCGTGATGAGAGCGACTGCGGTGGATCCTAGCCCTATCAGGATGCCCGGGTTGCGAGCTGCCCAACTCTTCTGCTCGACTATCACCTGGTCGCCCGAGCGCAGAGGCGTGTCGCTGACGAGAAGGCCCTTGGAGAGCTGCGTGTCGAGCGTCTGCCCGTCGCGAACGAGGCGGATCTTGTTCGGATTACCGTCTGTCGACACGCCGCCGGCGAGAGCGAGCACGTCGGTGAAATGCATCGTCTCATCCACCGGGTAGAGCCCCGGATTGCGAACGGCGCCAAGCACGCGGACGCGATGGAGGAGGCGAACCTCTATCGAAGGATTGCGCAGAAACGACGAATAAGTGGACACGAGGTACGTCTTGAGGGAGTCGCTGGTGATCCCTCGAACGTTGAGCGGTCCCACCTTGGGGAGAACGACGACGTTCTGCTCGTCGACGCTGAACTCGCCGGAGAGGTCGGGCTCGCGCCAGATCTTGAGGCTGATCGCATCGCCGGGGAGGAGCGGGTGTCCGGTGATCGCGGGCGCGCCAGTGCTGCCGCCGCGCTGAGCAGCGAGGGCAGGAGCTGCGAGCACGAGGAGCAGAAGGGTTGTGGCGAAGCGCGATAGCGACACGAGTTTTTTACCAGCGAAAGAGTTCGAAGAGCGGTCTCATTCCTACACCGATCCGAGCGAAGTGGCTCGATACGTTGCGGCGGTGGGTCCGAAATGCAGCGCCTCCGCAATCACCGGGTGGGGATCGCGGAGGCGTGTAGGAGCGACCGTGATGCCCTAAATCGGAGTCTTGCGGCCTGCGCAGCCCTGGCCGCGATTTTCATCGAGGCCGTTATTGAACGGGACGCTGCAGGAGGTAGAACGCATTGCTTATGTGACTCGTGCTATAGATGATTTCCGTCTCGCGCCGGGCGAGTGATTAATGGGACATAATAGGCGGTGATCCACCACTGTCAATAAGACGAAAATATGCCTCGGACGTGACACAACGAGGTCTCTGTTCAGTCGCGCTTCCACCTTATATACGTTGGCCTTGCCTACGCTGACGCGGACGCGAAAAAAGTGATATTGTACGTCCTGGAAGTGACAGCGGCGTGATAGCGATTCGTGAGGAAACGAGCGCTGGAAATCTCTGCTTAGATGACGCAACCGGGTGGTGGATGGTCGCTTCCGACCCCCTGGAACACCTCGGCGAGCCAATGGGGTAGCATTACCGACTCAATACCGCGGTCGTCTACTTTTGTGACGTACCGTCCGCACCTTCCCAAGCCATAATCCATGCATAGTCGCCCAGTCTGTTCACGCGCCCTCGGGATTGCCGGCGCTTTGGCCTTCGTTCTCTCCGCTCCGCTCGCTGCACAGGGGAAGGGCTACACGCTGGACGATATCCTCGGGCTGCTCCGGCGTCACGTCGCGAGCGCACGCGTGCTCAGTCTCGCGAAGTCGAGCTGCGTGACGTTCGTGGTCACCGATGACGTCGACACGCGGATCAAGCGGGCCGGCGGAACGCAGTCGCTGGTGGATGGGCTCAAGAGCGTGTGCAATCCGAACGGACCCGGCGGCGACAGTGCGACCAAGGTGTCGAGTGGCGCCGTGCCGATTCCGAAGCCGGCCGATCCGCCGCCGCCGGTGGACACGGCGATCACCGTACGCCTGCGGGCGGCGGTAGTGGGGAGCGATCTCACCGTGCGCGCGCTGCCGCAGCTCGACCTGTGGATCATCAGCCCGCGCGGCGACACGACGCGTGTGTCGACCGACCTCGAGGGACGGGTGGAGCGGAGCTTCAAGCCCGGCGTCTACCGTATCGAGAGCACGCAGGTGTACGAGATGAACGGTTCGAAGTACAAGTGGGGACTGTACGCGACTTTCCAGAAGGACGCGGGAACGATCGAGCTCACGCAGAAGAACGCGACGGTGGAAACCGTGACCGTGACGTCGACGGGGCCGAACCAGGCGCAGAAGGACAGCATCGCGAAGGACTCCACGACGAAGGCGCTCGCGGCGGCGAAGAAATCGCGCACGGAAAAGGAGCTGTTCGACGACTACAGGAGTGGACTGTTCACCGTATATGGAAGCCAGCGCGGCACCGGCTTTCTCGCCGACTCGAGTGGGCTCGTGCTCACTAACGCGCATCTGCTCGACGGCGCGGATGAAGTGCGCGTGATGCTCGACAGCAGCACGAAGGTGTATGCGCGGAGGCTCGTGGTGGACAACGCGCACGATCTCGCGGTGCTCGCGATTCCGATGAGGCGCTGCGCGAAGTGCACGCCGCTCCCGATGTTCGACAGCACGAAGAGCGCGATGCCGACGGCGGGCGATCGCGTGCTCGCGCTCGGGTCGCCGTTGAACAAGGCCGGTGTGCTGAGTACGGGAATCGTGAGCAATGCCGACGCGCAGAGTATCACGAGTGAGGTGAGCCTCGGATTCCTGAACACCGGGGGCCCGCTGCTCAACACCGATGGGTATGTGATCGGGTTGAATGCATATCGCCCGCCCGTGACGCAGGGCGCGGGACGCATCTCGAGCTCCGTGGCGGCGCCCGTGCTCGCGAGCGCGCTCCAGCGTGCGAAGGACTCGGTGACGAGTGCGCGCTTCAAGGTCGTGACCGATTCGCTGTTGCCCGTGGTGCCGCGCGACCCGTTCCCGAGTGAGCCGATCGCCGCGGTGAGCGGTCTCGGTGCGACGCTCGACCTGCACAACTATCGAATGGAGAGCGGCCCGTTCAAGGTGTTCATGATGACGCCGCAGGTGATGGCGTGGCGCGAGGTGCAGGCCGGGAAGGCGCTGGCCGACCGCAAGCGCAACGATCCCAAGAAGGCGGGTTCGTGGACGTCGGTGGATCCGATTCAGGGATGGCGCGACTGGAGCGACTATCTGGGCGAGCGTCGCGCGGTGGTCGTGTTCAACGTGACGTCGGACAAGACCGCGTTCCCGTTCTACGAGCCCGACAAGATCCAGGGGATCGACGAGGGGAACTTCAAGGACATGAAGATCTACCGCGACGGCGTGGAGATCGTGCCGGTGGAGAAGATCCGGATTCCGGCTATGCTGAACGCCGACCAGACGAAGGCGGCGGGGAAGAACGTGGCGATGCAGGGGATTTACGTCTACCGCGTAGAGGACTTCGCGCCGAGGGCGGTGGGCACGACGGCGGCGTATACGATCTCGATTTACGATGCGGCGAAGCCGGCGGCGCCGTTTAAGGTGATGGTGTTGGGGAGCAGCGTTGAGCAGATGTGGAAGGATTTTACGGCGTATCGGTTTGGGGGGCGGCGGTAGGCGCTCTCGAGTGCCGACCGCATTAGTACGGATGTGAAAACGGGGACGCGTTCTAAACGCGTCCCCGTTTTTCATCGCCACTCGTTTGCGCTTGTCTGTATTCAAACAAAAACGGGGATGCGCCTTTGCGCATCCCCGCCACTGTCGTTCACAAATTCTTGCGATCAGCCGTCGGTGATCACGTCGAGAGGATTCGGCGGTCCGAACATCGCGCCATCACTCGAAGCGCTTTTGATGTTGTCGTTCGACTCCGGTGCCGCACCGTTCTCGCGAGCTGCGCTGCCGTTGCCGCGACCTTGCTTGCGACCACGCGCTTCGCCGCCCTTGCGTCCGATCTCGGACATGTGCTGGCGATTCTTGCTGACCGAAACACCGCCCTTACGTCCCGCGGCGCGAGCTTCGTCAGGAGAAAATTCGTGAGCGGTGCCCTGCTCGTGTGCGGCGCGACCGCCCTTGCTGGCGATCTCGCGCTGCTGGTCGGCATCCATTGCGGCAAAACCGCGGTTGCTACGGCCCTGGCCTTCGGTATTGTTCGGCATCCTGCTGATCTCCAACGTTATTGGGAAACGAAGTGCAGCACCGTCTACATACGCTTCGGACATTCGAAACGTTCGCTCATGATCGGCGGCTCTG
>JACCWE010000153.1 GCA_013697785.1 Gemmatimonadaceae bacterium | reverse complement strand
GCTCGCGGGCGCGAGCCCGGCAACGATCGCTGCGCGCGCAGGCTCGCCGATCTGGCCCAGCGCCCACGCGGCGTTGCCCGCGACCGACGGCGGAGCGTCAAGCGCGTGGGAGAGCGCGGCGATGCTTCCGGCATCGGCGAGCTGGCCGAGCGAGTAGGCGGCATTGCCCGCAACCGTGGTGTCGCCGTCGGCGAGCAGCGCGCGGAGTGTCGGGGCAAGCACGGAGGCATGCACCTGACCGATCGCCAGAGCCGCGGCGCGACGCTCGGCACTCGAGCCCGAACGAAGTATTCCCTGTATGAGCGCGGTGTCGATGCGGCGCTCATCGGACATCGCGAGAAGGCGGGCGTAGCGCTCGACGTTCACCGGCGCGGAGCTCAGGTGCGACGAGCTCCCTCCTCCGGCCCCTGCACCGCCGCTCGCGCACGCCGCGAGCATCGAGATAATCGCGACGAGCGCGAGCGGAACGCTACGACGCATCGGACTTCCCGGCGCCGGAGAGCGTGCGCCGGACATCGGCCGGCAGCACGGCGACACGATTGTTCGCGTCGAGCGAGATGAGCGTCGTGCTGGCGGTCGCGAGTCGCTGCATGCTGTCGGCATTCATGATTGTGTAGTCGAAGATCAGGGTGCGCGAGGTGACGCGGGTGAGGCGTGTCTCGACGCGGATGCGGTCGTCGTAGCGAGCCGCTGCAATGTACCGCACGGACGCCTCGGAGACCGCGAGCCGAATGCCCCGCTCCTCGAGCTCGCGATAGCTGGCGCCGAAGGTGCGAATGAGATCGGTGCGCGCGATCTCGCACCAGATGAGATAGTTGGCGTGATAAACGACGCCCATCTGGTCGGTTTCCGCGTAGCGCACGCGAACTTCGGTGACCGACTCCGGAATTTGCGTCGTCACGTGCAGCGCGACGACGATTTGTAATGCGTGCCACGGGTGGCTAGAATGTGCGCATGCTTCCAGCGCCAGCTCTGCTGATGTCCGATGCGCATCTCGGTGCTGCGCGCACCGAACGTGAGCGGGAGCTCGTCGCCTTTCTCCGTTACGCGCAAGACGCAGCGGGATCCGTCGTCATCAACGGCGATCTCTTCGACTTCTGGTTCGAGTGGCGCACCGTCATTCCGCGCGGCCACGTGCGCGTGCTCGGGGCGCTGGCCGCGCTCGCAGATGCCGGGGTGCCGGTGGTGATGATCGCCGGCAATCACGACGCGTGGGGCGGCGACGTGCTCACGCGCGAAATCGGCGCGCAGCTCGTGGCCGGCGAGTGGGACGGTAGCCTCGGCGGATGGCGCGCGCACATCGCGCATGGCGATGGGCTGCGTGCACGAGCCGACCGAAGCTACCGCGCGTTCAAGCGAGTGATGCGACACCCGCTCGCAATCCGCACCTTCGGCTCGCTCCACCCCGATTTGGCCACGTGGATAGCGAGCGGGACGTCGAACAAGAGCCGCTCGCACGGCGCGACGGATGGCGGGAGCGGGCTCCGGACAGTGGCGCACGAATATCTCGGCGCGCATCGCGCGGTAGAGCTCGTGGTCTTCGGTCACTCGCATGCCGCGACACTCGAGCGCTCGCCCACCGGCGGAGTGTATGCGAACCCCGGCGCGTGGGTGAATCGGCCCGCGTATCTCGTCATGCGTCCCGAACGCATCGAGCTCCGCGCGTGGACCGGATCATCCGAGGGTGACCTTCTCGACGCGATCGATCGCCGAGCCGAGGAAGCGCTGGCCGACGCGTAGGAAGTGGTCGGGATCGTCGGAGGCGACGAAGCGGTGTGCGGGCGACGCGCCTCCGCTCGGCGCCACGAGATCACGATCGATGAGCGTGCGTCGCGTCTCCGCGGCCGTCTCGGCAGCGCTGTCGATGAGCCGCACACCCGGCATCGCGAGCTCGGAGAGCATCGGCACGAGCAGCGGATAGTGCGTGCATCCGAGCACGATCGTGTCCACCTCCGCCTCGGCCAGCGGCGCCAGATATTCGCGAGCGATGAGTCGCGCCGCCTCGCGATCTGTCCAACCTTCCTCGACCAGCGGCACGAAGAGCGGACAGGCGCGTGCGATCACACGCGCATGTGGCTCGATCGCGTGGATCGCGCGCTCGTACGCACCCGAGGCGATGGTGCCCGCGGTGCCAATCACGCCCACCACCTTCGATCGCGTCACGCGCATCGCGGCGCGCGCGCCCGGCTCGACGACGCCGATGACCGGCACCGTCACGTACTCGCGCAGCATCGGAAGCGCGTGTGCCGTGGCGGTGTTGCACGCGACGACGATCGCCTTCACTCCCTCGCCGACGAGCCAGTCCGAAATCTCGCGGCTGTAGCGCTGAACGGTCTCCGGACTCTTCGGGCCGTACGGAACGCGAGCCGTGTCGCCGAAATAGATGATGCGCTCGTGCGGAAGCTGCCGCTCGATCTCGCGCACGACGGTGAGGCCGCCGATTCCCGAATCGAAGACGCCGACGGGCGCGCTCTTCCCGCTCAAAACGGAATCGTCGCGGTGACCATCGCCGAGTGCTCCTCCTGCCCGCCGTGCACCTGCACGCGCACGTCCCACAAATGCGCCGAGACGAACGCGTCGGCCGCTGAGAAGAGGTGGGTGAAGAAGATCAGCGCAGCCCAATCCTCGACCTGCAGCTTGCGCACGCGCACGCGGCCGGCGAGCTCCGGCGGCGCGCTGAACGTCGAGTCGTCGACGAAGGTGCTGTCGCGCGCGGCGCGTCGCGCCGTCGCGAGCTCGTGCTTCGCGAAAATCAGCATCGCGATCGATCCCGCCTCGAGCGCGAAGTACGTCGCGCCTGCGGTGCCGCGATCGAGCGACGCCTGCCCCCATCCTGGAATGAGCAGCGAGCGAAGGAGCGCCGTCTTCGGGCGGATCGGCGGTCCCGCGAGTAAAACCGAGTCGCGGCGGTCGCTGAGCGAGTCGGCGGCGGAGCGGATGCGCGCGGGCGCGACGATCTGTCGGGTGCTGTCGGTGGGCTGCGAGATGCCGACGCGCGCACTATCGGCGACCTGGGCGCGCGCCGCAGCTCCGACCAGAAGCGCGCACGCGATCGTCGTCACGCGCGCACGAAAGCGCACCGCCAGGATCACGCGGGGAGCTGAGCGATGAGATCGATCTCGATCAGGCCGCCGCGCGGGAGCGCCGCGACCTGCACCGTCGAACGGGCCGGACGCGCGCTGCCGAGATGCTTGCCGTAGATCTCGTTCACCGTCGGAAACTCGGAGAGGTCGACGAGGTAGACGGTACTGCGCACGACATCGCTCCATGTCGCGCCCGCCTTCGCGAGCACTTCGCGGAGGTTCTCGAGCACGCGCGTGGTCTGCTCGACGATACCGCCGTCGACGATCTTGCCATTCTTTGGGTCGAGCGCGATCTGTCCTGCGGTGAAGAGAAAGCCACCTGCGACGATTCCCTGGGAGTAGGGACCTATCGCGGCAGGAGCGGTCTCGGTCTCGATGCGGTAGTGCGCCACACGTCCCCCTTTCTGTAGTAGAGAACCCGGTGCCGGCCCGACGGGCTAAAAGAGTCCCAGGATCGTGCCGTCCTTGCTGATACTCATCTTCTCGGCGGACGGCTCCTTCGGCAGTCCCGGCATCGTCATGATGTCGCCCGCCTGGGCCACGACGAAGCCGGCGCCCGCGAGCGGATAGACCTCGTTGACGTTGATGCGAAAGCCGGTCGGCCGCCCCATCTTCGTCGCATCGTCGGTGACGGAGTATTGCGTCTTCGCCATGCACACCGGAGTCTCGCCAAGCCCGATCGACTCGAGATACTCGATCGCGCGGTCGGCCTTTGGAGTGTAATCGGCGCCATCGCCGCCGTATACCTTGCGAACGATCGTATCGATCTTCGCCTTGATCGGCTGCTTCACATCGTACAGCGGCTTGAACGCAGACGTGTCGTTGTCGAGCGCGTCGAGCACGGCGCGCGCGAGCTCCTCACCGCCCTCACCGCCCTTCTCCCACACCTCGTTGAGCGCCACACGCACCTTGTGCTTACGCGCGAAGTCCGCGACCATGGCGAGCTCGGCGTCGCTGTCGGTGATGAAGCGGTTGATCGCGACGATCACCGGCACGCCGAACTGCGCGACGTTCTCGATGTGCAGTGCGAGATTCGGAAGCCCCTTCTCGAGCGCGCCGAGATCCTCGGCCGCAAGGTTCTTCTTGTTCGCGCCGCCATTGAGCTTGAGCGCGCGCACCGTCGCGACGAGCACCGCGACTTCCGGATTGAGCCCCGCGGAGCGGCACTTGATGTCGAAAAACTTCTCGGCGCCGAGATCAGAGCCGAAGCCGGCTTCGGTGAGCACGATATCGGCGAGGGCGAGACCGGTCTTCGTTGCGATGACGGAGTTGCAGCCGTGCGCGATGTTGCCGAACGGGCCCGCATGCACGATCGCGGGGCCGCCTTCCAGCGTCTGCACGAGGTTCGGACGAATCGCATCCTTGAGCAGGAGGCTCATCGCGCCGACGGCCTTGAGATCGCTCGCCCGAATCGGCACGCGCTTGGCGCCCGCCGTCGACCCGACGACGATGTTCGCGAGACGCGCCTCGAGATCTTCGCGGCTCGACGCGAGCGCGAGGATCGCCATCACCTCGCTCGCGGGGATGATCACCCACTTCTCCTCGCGTACGACGCCGTTCGCGACGCCACCGAGACCGATCACTGCGTCGCGGAGCGCGCGATCGTTCATGTCGATCGTGCGCGGCCACGTGATACGGCGCGGATCGGCATTGAGCGCGTTGCCTTGCGTCAGATGATTGTCGAACATCGCCGAAAGCAGATTGTGGGCGGAGGCGATCGCGTGGAAGTCGCCGGTGAAGTGGAGATTGATGTCCTCCATCGGCACGACCTGCGCGTATCCGCCGCCGGCCGCGCCGCCCTTCACACCAAACACCGGTCCCATGCTCGGCTCGCGCATGCAGAGCACGGCATTTTTGCCGAGTCGGCGCATCGCCTGCGTGAGGCCGACGAGTGTGGTGCTCTTTCCCTCGCCGGCGGCGGTCGGATTCACGCCGGTGACGAGCACGAGCCGCCCCCTAGCGGGACGTTGCGACACGTCGAGATCGATCTTCGCCTTGTACTTGCCGTAGAGATCGAGCTCGTCCGCCTTCAATCCGAGATCCGCAGCTACGTCCACGATCGGGCGAAGCTTCGCGTGCTGTGCGATCTCGATATCTGACGGGACAGTGGCCACAGTCGCCTCCATGGCGGGACGGGAGATTTCAGCGCTGATGATAGCTCCCGCAAGGTAACGGAGCCAGGCGGGCTACGGGCGCGTTGTGAAGCCGAAGAGACGCTCGGTATTCTCGAGGCAGCGCTCCGCGAGGAGCTCGGGCGCGACATCGCGCACCTCGGCCAGGCGCTCAATGGTGTGGACCACGAGCGCGGGCTCGTTGCGCTTACCGCGCCACGGCACGGGCGCGAGATACGGTGCGTCGCTCTCGACGAGCACGCGGTCGTCGGGGATCGCCCGGAGCAGTGCAAGATCCGTCCAGCTCTTGAAGGTGATGATCCCGCTGAACGAGACGTACCAGCCGTAGCCGATCGCGCGCTCGGCGAGGGCAAGCGATCCCGTGTAGCAGTGAAGGACACCGACCACACCGTCGCGCGCCGCGCGGTCGATCATGATCGCGGTGTCGGACTCCGCTTCGCGCGTGTGGACGATGACCGGCAGGTCGCGTTCGGCGGCGAGGATGAGCTGCGCCTCGAAGGCCTCGTGCTGGCGCAAGCGCGGCGCGTTGTCGTAGTGGAAGTCCAGCCCGCACTCACCGATCCCGACCGCGCCGGCATCGAGCAACGCTCCGAGCGCGGCGATGTCGGAATCCGCGTCGAAGCTGCCGGCTTCCTGGGGGTGGATCCCCGCCGTCCAGCGAAGGAGCGGGTACGCGGAGGCGAGGTCGCGGGCGCGCGCGGCGTCCGCGAGCGACGCGCCGATGCAGACGACGGCGGCCGCACCCGCAGCCGCCGCCCGTTCGATCACTGCGCCACGATCTTCGTCGAACACCGCGTCTGCGAGATGCGAATGACTGTCGATGTAGCGCATAGCCCGGCGCCTTGCGCCGACCGCGTGACTACCGGCTCATCGCGACGGGGCCGCCCCGCGTCGCCTTCACGCGCGGAGATGCGCTATCGGTGGCGGTGCGCGGCCACTTCGTCTCGATCCAGAGGAGGAGCGGCGGAGCCACGTAGATCGAGCTGAAGGTTCCAGTCACGACACCGAAGAGCATGACGAGCGCGAACGGGCGCAGGACCTCGCCGCCCAGCAGGGCCAGCGCGAGCAGCGTGGCGAAGACGGTGGCGTGCGTGAGGACGGAGCGCGGCAGCGTCTCGTTCACGGAGCGGTTGAGCGTGTCGTAGAGAGAGACCTTCTGGCGGCGGCGAAGGTTCTCGCGCACGCGATCGAAGATGATGATCGTGTCGTTGAGGGAATAGCCGATCATCGTCAGGATGCCGCCGACGACTATCAGCGAGATCTCGAGGTTCGCATACTTGATGAACGCGAGCGTCGCAAGAATGTCGTGCGCGGTGGCGACCACGGCGGCGACGCCGAAGCGCCATTCGAAGCGCCACGCGAGATAGATCAGCGTCGCGAGGAACGAGAGCAGAATCGCGTAGATCGCCTTCTGCTTCAGCTCACCTCCGACCTTGGGCCCGACCGCCTCGGTGCGCTGCACGGTGAAGGTTGATGCTCCGAAGCGCTTGGTGAGCGCCGCCTGAATCTCGGTGGCGATCGACTCCGCCCCGCGCGACTGCTGAGCGACCACTCGCGGATCCTGCGCGCGAATGAGGTAGTCGAGATCGCTGCCGAACTGCGTGATCTCCGCGCCCTTGATCCCCGCCCCGTCGAGCGTCGAGCGAACGTCGGCGATGTTCGGCGCCTGTGCGAAGCGCACCTGCATGAGCGTGCCGCCCGTGAACTCAATGCTGTACTTGTATCCGCTCACAGCGATCCAGGCGAGGCCCGGAAGGATGAAGAGCAGCGTGACGATCGTCGTGATCTTCCACAGCCTGATGAAATCGATTTTGGTGTCGTGCAGGATACGCAGCATCAGATGCTCAGCGTCTGGGCGCCGCGCGTGCGGTTGAGCCACAGGAGGAAGAAGGTGCGAACGACGAAGATCGAGCTGACCATCGAGGCGGCGATACCGGCCATCAGTGTGACTGCAAAGCCCTTCACCGGTCCGGTGCCGACTTCGTAGAGCACGAGCGCGGTGATCACGGTGGAGACGTTCGAATCGATGATGGCGCTCATGGCGTGCTTGAACCCTTCATCGATGGCGGCGCGCACGGTTTTCCCGTGCACCATCTCCTCTCGTATTCGCTCGAAGATCAGCACGTTCGCATCGAGAGCGATACCAACAGAGAGCACGAGTCCCGCGAGCCCGGGGAGCGTGAGGGTCGCCTGCAGGCCGGCGAGCAGCGCGAGCGTGAAGAGCAGATAGAGCAGCAGCGCGCCCACCGCGAGCATGCCGGAGAAGCGATAGTAGAAGAGCATGATCAGTACGACGAGCGTCACGCCGGCGAGGCCGGCGTGAATGCCGTCGGTAATCGAATCGGCGCCGAGCGATGCACCGATCGAGCGCGACTCGACGATCTTGAGCGGCACCGGAAGCGCACCGGCGCGCAGGACGAGCGCGAGATCCTGCGTTTTCTGCAGCTGCGCGCCGCGCATGGTGATCTGACCGCGCGTGCCGATCGCGCTCTGGATGACGGGCGGGCGGCCCATCACGCGATCGTCGAGCACGATCGCCATGTAGTCGCCGATGTGCTTGCCGGTCTCACTGCGAAATTTCCGTCCGCCTTCGTTGTTGAGCGTGAAGGAGACGAACTGTCCTTCCGTCGGGTCGTTGCCGGGCTTCGCATCGGTGAGGTATTCGCCGGTGATGATCGGTCGCGAGTCGACGAGATAGAGCGTCGCGTACGAGGCGTTGCCCGCGCTCAGATCCTCGCTCCCCCAATGCAGCGACTTGCCGGGCGGCAGCGCCGCCTGCACTTCCTTGCGATCGAGATAGCCTTGCAGCGTCGGCACATCGGTCTTCGCCACGAGATACTCGCCCGGCATCTGCCCAGGCGAGATCAGCTTCGAGAAGGGGCCGCCGGTCGCCGTGGCCGTGGTCGTATCGCCCTTGCTACTGTCGTTCTTCGCCTTTCCGCTGTCCGACTTCGAAAAGAGATTGTTGAGCGGCGACGCGCCCTTCGTTGAATCGCCCGCCGACGCAACCGCTGCTCCACCGCTCTGCTTGACCACGCCGTCGAGCCGCGCGAGCGCCTTGTCGAAGGCCTGCGACTTGTCGGTGATCTGGAACTGGAGGAAGGCCGAGTTCTGCACGAGCCCCTCAGCGCGCGTACGATCGTCGACGCCTGGTAGCTCGACGACGATTCGATCGGTGCCGACCTTCTGTACAACAGGCTCGGACACCCCGAACTCATCGATGCGGTTGCGCACGACCTTGAGTGCCCGGTCGATCGCCTCGCCCTTGTTCGCGACCACGCCCTTCGCGTCGTCCACTTCGAGCGCGAGATACATCCCGCCCTGCAGATCGAGCCCCTTCTTGAGCGGCACGTTCTTCAGCGTCGTATCGTGGAATTGACCCGTCCTGGCGTTTCGCTCGCGCACGGTGACCGAACGCGGCCAGAGCACGAAGACGGACGCGACAACGAGTACGAGAATGACGAGAAGCCGATTACGAATATTGTTGTTCATGCGGCGTGAGGACGGAAAATAAGGATATTGCTCAGCTCTTAACGTTATGGCTGGACAACGGTTGAGTCAACGCGCGGCGAGCGTGTTGCTCATCCTCGCGGAGTTGGGCGACCAGGGCATCGACGCCATCGAATTTTCGGGTGTCTCTGAGGCGCGACACGACGTCGATCCTCACGGCGCGATCGTAGAAGTCGCCGTCGGCATCAAAGAGATGGACCTCGATCGCCACCGTGTCGTCGCCGAACGTGGGCCGAGCGCCGAGGTTCATCATTCCGCCAAAGGCGCCGAGGTGGGTCTGGGCGCGCACCGCATATACTCCGGCGGGCGGAAGGAGCTTCCGTGAAGATGGCGCGCCGAGATTGATGGTCGGGAAGCCGAGGAGTCGTCCCCGCCGGTCTCCATCCTGCACTCGCCCGGCGATCGAATAGGCGCGGCCGAGGAGCCTGGCAGCGCGCTCGAGCTCACCGGCGGCGATCGCCTGGCGGATCGTCGTCGACGAGATCGCGACGCCATCGCCGGCTTCGACGGCGGGCACCACCTCGACCGTGAAGCCGCGCGTATCGCCGAGTCGCCGCAGCACCTCGACGTCACCCGCGCGACCGCGGCCGAAGCCGTGGTCGTGGCCGATCACGAGATGCTTCACGTGAAAGCGCTGGCGGAGAATCTGGTCGACGAAGGCGGCCGCGTCGTAACGCTGCAGCGTCTTCGTGAACGGAACCACTGCGACGTAGTTGATGCCGCTCTCCGCGATCACCTCGAGCTTCTCCTGCGCGAGAGTGAGCAGCGCGGGCGCGGCATCCTTGCGCACGATCTCGAGCGGGTGCGGATCGAAAGTGACGAGCACGCTCGAGAGTCCGAGCTCGTCGCCGCGTCGTGCGATGCACTCGAGCACGCGCTGGTGTCCGCGATGCACGCCGTCGAAGGTGCCGACGGTGAGCACGGTGCCGAGAGCGGTGGGCGGCAGTCCGGAGTCGTCCCAGCTGCGGAACGTCTCACTCATTGGCGAGCACCACGCGCGGCTGCCAGTCGTCGCCGCTCCGCTCAGCGATCGCGAGCAGCGCGCCCGCACCATCGAGGAGCGCGGCGCGCGCGCCCTCGATGGTCGCCGCGACGCGCATCCCGTGCGCGAGCCTCGCCGCATCCTCCGTGCTCACGCGCTGTTCGGCGACCGAGGGAATCGCCTCCCGCGGCGAACGCACAGTGGCGCGCTGAGCGCGCAGATCGGCGAACGAGGTGGCGTTCGCGACATCGAACGGCCCGCTCCGCGTGCGGCGGAGCGCCGAGAGATGCGCGGCGCTGCCCGTCGCGCGGCCGAGATCGCGAGCGAGCGCGCGGATGTAGGTTCCGGCGCCGCAGACGATCGTGACGTCGGTCTCGCTCTCACTCTCGCGATGTGCGCGAAGCGCCCAGCTGTGCACGTGCACAGGCACCGGCGCGAGTACGAGCGGCGCTCCGCTCCGCGCGGCCGCATGCGCGCGCCGACCGCCGACCTGCTTCGCCGAGTAGTCGGGCGGGAGCTGCTCGATGCGCCCGGTGAGCGTCGCCATTGCGGCATCGAGCGCGTCGCGCGCCGGGATCGAGCCGGCGGCCTCGCGAGTGACGGATCCCGTCGCATCGTCGGTGTCGGTTTCCGCGCCCCAGCGAATCGTCGCCTCATATTCCTTCGGCTCGCCCTCGACGTAGGGGAGCACACGCGTGGCGCGGCCGGTGAGCAACACGAGGAGTCCCGTCGCGAAGGGGTCGAGCGTGCCCGCGTGTCCGATGCGTTTCTCGCCGAGCGCGCGGCGAGCGACGCTCACGACGTCGTGGGAGGTGATGCCTGCGGGCTTGTCCACGAGGAGCAGTGCGTCAATCGGTCGAGTCCTCCGCGGCGTCTTCCCTGGCCTCCTCGGCCAACTCGAGCTTCTCGCTCTTCACCTGCGCGAGCAGCGTCTCGATGCGCGCGGCGCGCTCGACGCTCGGATCGTGGCGGAACTCGAGCTCCGGAGCGAAACGCAGCGCGAGCGACTTCGAGAGCCGCGAGCGCAGATGACCGGCGAGGCTCGAGAGCCCCTCGAGCGTGCGCTTCTGCTCGGCTTCGGTGCCCATTACGCTGACGAACACTTTTGCATGCCTGAGATCGTGCGTCACCTCGACACCGGTGACGGTGACGAAGCCGACGATGCGCGGATCCTTCGCGCCTTCGGTGAGGAAGGTCGCTACCTCGATGCGAATGGCTTCCGCCACGCGCTCGGACCGTCTGTTATCGTGAGCCATCGAATCCTCGACGAGTATCCGGCAAAACGCACGGGCAGTGAGATCGCCCGTGCGCTTCGATCCGGCTACGCTCTAGAGGGTGCGGGCGATCTGGTCGGTGCGATAGCACTCGATCACGTCGCCGACCTTGAGGTCGTTGAAGTTCTCGATGCCGATACCGCACTCGAAGCCTTCGCGGACCTCCTTCACGTCGTCCTTGAAGCGACGCAGCGATCCGATCGTCCCCCCGTAAATCTCGACACCGTCGCGAACGACGCGAACCTTGCCGGCGCGATTGATCACGCCGCTGCGCACGTTGCAACCGGCGATGACGCCGATCCGCGGCACCTTGAAGAGCTCGCGCACTTCGGCCTCGCCCAGCACCACTTCCTTCTCGTCCGGACGCAGCAGCCCTTCGAGTGCGGCGCGAACTTCCGCGACCGCCTCGTAGATGATCCGGTAGAGCTTGATCTCGACGCCATCGCGCTCGGCCGCAGCGCGCGCATTGTTGTCCGGGCGCACGTGGAAGCCGATGATGATCGCGCCCGATGCCTTCGCGAGCTGAATGTCGCTCTCCGTGATGGCACCGACGCCGCGATGAATGATCTCGACGCGCACTTCGCTCGTCGACAGCTGTCCGAGTGAATCGGCGAGCGCTTCCGCCGGTCCGCCCTGGTCCGCCTTGATCACCAGGCGCAGCGACTGCACGAGTCCCGCGGCCGCCTGCGACATGAAGTCCTCGAGCGACACCGCTGCGCGCGACGTGCGCCGGCTCTTCGCCTCGCGATCGAGACGCTGGCGCCGCTGCGCGATCTCGCGCGACGACGTTGCATCCTCCACGACGCGGAGCTGATCGCCGGCCATCGGCACACCGTCCATGCCGAGCACCTGCACCGGTATTGCTGGGCCTGCGCTCTTCACGGGCTTGCCGCGCTCGTCGAACAGATTTCGCACGCGGCCGGAGAACATGCCGCAGATGAAATCCTCGCCGACGCGGATCGTGCCGTTCTCGATGAGCACCGTCGCGACCGGACCCTTGCCCGGATCGAGCTGGGCCTCGACGACGACGCCGCTCGCCCGACGATTCGGATTCGCGCGCAGGTCGAGAATTTCCGCCTGCAGCAGAATCTGCTCGAGCAGCTCGGGCACGCCCGTCCCCTTTTTCGCCGAAATCGGCGTGTCGAGCACGGTGCCACCGAACTCTTCGAGCACGACGCCGTGCTGGAGGAGCTCCTGCTTCACTTTCGGCACGTTCGCCGACGGGAGATCGATCTTGTTGATCGCGATGACCATCGGCACACCGGCATTCTTGGCGTGCGAGATCGCCTCGATCGTCTGCGGCATCACCTGATCATCGGCCGCGACGACGAGCACGACGATGTCCGTGACCTGGGCACCGCGCGCGCGCATGGCCGTGAACGCTTCGTGGCCAGGCGTGTCGAGGAAGGTGATCGTCTTTCCGTTCGCGAGCGTGACGTGGTACGCGCCGATGTGCTGCGTGATGCCGCCGGCCTCGCCCGCGACGACGTTCGCCTTGCGGATGTAGTCGAGCAGCGACGTCTTGCCATGATCGACGTGACCCATGATCGTAACGACGGGCGGTCGCGAGATGAGATCCGCGCGCTCGTCTTCCACTTCATCGGCGGAGTCCGCGACGGCATAATCGGCCTCGCGCACGGCCTGGAAGCCGAACTCGGAGGCGATCAGCTCGATCTGGTCGAAGTCGAGACGCTGATTGATCGTCACCATCAAGCCGAGATTCTTCAGCGTGAAGGTCACGATCTGCGTGGGCGGAACCTTGAGGATCGCACCCAGCTCGCTCACCGTGATGAACTCGTTGACGCGAACGATCGTCTTCTCGCGTTCGACTTCGGCGATGCGCTGCGCTTCGACTTCCTCTCGGTACGACGGCTCGTCGGAGCGACGCGAGCCACGACGCGCTGGCGCGCCGCGCATGGCGGTCATCGTCTTCGAGATGTTCGCCGTCACCGCTTCCTGATCGACCGAACCGCGCTTCCCCTTCTTTCGCTTGCCGGCGCCGCCGCGCTTGTCATCCCGACGAGGAGCGAGCCCCGATGCGGACGATGAGCCCGACGCGCCGCCCGGTGCTGCGGACGCGATCGGACGTGGCGGATAGCCGCCGGCGGAGGCGGGCTTCGGACGCGGCGGTCCTGGAACGACGGGACGCGGACGCTGCCAGTCGCCGCCCGAGGCAGGACGCGGTGTCTGCGCGGGGCCAGCGGTGGTCGCGTCGCCGGAGCGGCTGTACGTGTTCGCCTCCGGAGGGCGAGGCGCAGACGGGCGTGCGGGCGTCGGCGGCGACGAGTACGCTGTGATGCGCGACTCCTCGATCGGCTGGCGCGGCGGAGCCTCGGGCGCGGGATCCGCAACGAGGAGCTCTTCCTCCAGGCGCGACACTGCGGGCTCGATGTTCGTCGCGGCCGTGGCCGCGACTTCGGCTTCGTGCGCGGCTGTGACTTCAGCCGCCGCCGCGATGTCCGACGCCTTTCGGCGACGACGAGCGGGTGCCGTGCCCGCGGCCTCCGGAGCGGCTTCGGGTACGGGCGCAGCGACGACCGGCGCAGCTGCTGCAGCGGCGGCCGTTCCCCGACGACGGCGTGCCGGCGCCGCTGCCGGCTTCTCCTGGCGCGCGCGCTTTTCGCGCTCCCACCGTGCACGCAGGCGCGCGATCTGTTCGTCGCTCAGCTGACTGAGATGACTACGAACCGGCACATCCATTGAGCGGAGCATCGTCATGAGCTCCTCGCTGGTAATGCCGAACTCCCCTGCCAGTTCATTCACTCGAAGCTTGATCAAACACTCCTCCTCTGGAGCCTGCTCATCTAACCACGTTCCGCGATCCCGGAAATCCCCTTCGCGAGATCGCGATCGATCACACCCACCGCCGCCGTCGTCTCTCGACCTGCGGCCGCCCCCAGCGCTGCGGCCGAGGGGCCTTCGATCACCTGCACGCCCTTCGCCGCCAGCAGCGGCAGCACCTTCTCACGACTGTGCCGCGAAGCATCCGGCGCCACGATCGCGAGCACGAGCGTTCCCTTCTTCGCAGCCGCGCGCACCATCTCGACGCCCACGACCACCCGCCGACTTCTCACACCGAGCCCGACGAGCCCGAGCATCTTCGCTTCCACCGCGCTTTTGGTCGCAGCCGCGGCAGGAGCGTCCACTATGCCGGCGGCAGTGCGCCGGAGTCTGCACGCTCACTGCCCTCACCACTGCTGTCTTCGGTCAGCTCATCGATCATGGCCATGATGCGATCCGCTTCTTCCGGCGCGATGCCGGGGAGGCGGAGGAAATCGTCGCGGTCGAGATCGATGATGTCGTTCAGCGTGCGATAGCCGGCATCCTCGAGCACGGCGACAGTCGCCGGTCCGAGTGCGCCGATGTCCGCGAGGCGAACATCCGCCGCGACGGAGACCTCTTCGGGGAGCGGCGCGAACAGCGGCGTCTCGCCACCGCGCTCCAGCCACTCGCGGCTCGAGTAAAGATCGATCTTCCACCCCGTGAGCTCACTCGCGAGGCGCACGTTCTGGCCGTTGCGCCCGATCGCGAGTGAGAGCTGATCCTCGTCGACGACCGCCTGAATGCTCTTCGCGACGCCATCGCTGAACACGCGCGCGACGCGCGCGGGCGCGAGCGCCAGCTTCGCGAAGCGCTCCGGATCCGCGGACCACGGCACGATGTCGATGCGCTCGCCACCGAGCTCGTTCACGACCGCCTGCACGCGCGAGCCCTTGAGGCCGACGCACGCGCCCACCGGATCGATCGAGTCGTCGCGCGAGAACACCGCGATCTTCGTACGGCTGCCGACTTCGCGCGCGGAGGCGCGGATCTCGACGATCCCCTGCTGGATCTCGGGGACCTCGAGCTTGAAGAGTGCCTTCACGAACAGACCATCGGCGCGGCTCAGGATGAGCCGCGGACCCTTGGGCGTCTCCTCGATGCGCTTGAGCACCGCGCGGATCGGCTCCCCCTGATGGTAGTGCTCGCGATGATTCTGCTCGCGATACGGAATGATCGCTTCCGCCTCGCGGAACTTGTTGAGCATGACGACGAGCTTGCCGCGCTCGATCTGCTGCACTTCGCCGGAGAGCAGGTCGCCGACGCGCGTCGCGAACTCGTCGCGGATGCGTGTGCGCTCGCGCTCGCGAACGCGCTGGATGATGCGCTGCTTGGCGGCCTGAATCGCCGTGCGTCCGAAGTCGCCGAAGTCGACCGGCTCTTCGAGCATGTCGCCGACTTCGAAGCCTTCGTCATAGATCTGCGCATCTTCCACCGAGATCTCGCGGCTCGCATCCGTCACTTCGGCGACGACGCTGCGGAGTCTCGTGATCTTGATCGCGCCACGCCCCTCATCGATCTCGACTTCCGCCTGAACGGTTGGACCGTAGCGCTTGGCCATGGCTGCGAGAAAACCGTCCTGCAGCAGCAGATGCAGCTCGGACCGATCGAGCTGCTTCGTATTCGTAAGCTCTTTGATCGCGCTCAACATGTCTACGGAGCTGACCATCGGAAACTCCCTTCGCTCACCAAGTGAATGCCAGCCGGGCGTCCTTGACGTCGGCCAACGCGATACGCTGTTCGATGCCCTGCGCGGTGCGGATGACGACGCTCTCCGCTCCCTCATTTCCTTCGACGCCCACGATCTCGACCTCTGCGCGTCCCTGAAGCGCCGGGCTCAACACGCTTGCCCGCTGCCCCACGAACCGACGCCAGTCGGCGACCGTGTGAAGCGGCCGCTCGATCCCTGGCGATGACACTTCGAGCACGTACTCCGGGCCTACTTTCTTTTCCGCCTCGAGCCGCGTTTCGACCGCGCGAGAAACGATCGCACAATCGCTCACGGTGATCGGCGCGCCATCACGCCGGTCGATGCGGAGCTGCAGAGTGGGGCGCGCGCGACTGCCCGCGGTGCGCAATTCCACCAGATCATAGGCCAAACGGTCAAGCTCTTCTGTTACAATGACTTCCAGCGCTTCGTTCACGTCGATTCGCAAGCGACAAAAATAAAAAATGTGGGGCAACCTCCCCCACATCCGGCCCCGTCGCAACTACGACTGGGCAACCGATATGCAATCTAGGCTTGAAGTTAGAGCGAGTCAACCCGCGCGGGCTCGCGTGCCACCATCACCGCGAGCTGCCGTCCGGCGTCGCCGGCGCGATGCGAGAAGAAGAGCGCGTTGTCGCATCGCGTGCACCACGGGCTCGTCGTGATGCGGGTAACGCCAGCCTCGCGCGCGTGGCCAGCGATGAGCGCGCGCAGGTCCATGTGCGGCCGCCCCGAAGCGGCCTCTCGGTTGGGTGCAGCCGCGATGCCCGTCAGCGCCTGCGCGACCTCCGCGCTCACCTCGTAGCACTCACCGCAGATCGCCGGGCCCAGGTGCATGCGAAGGTCGCGCGCCGCGAAGCCCTGCCGACTGAATGCCGCGAGCGCGCGGTCGATGATTCGCGCCGCTGTCCCTCGCCATCCCGAGTGCAGCAAGGCGATCGCACCTTCCGGATGCGCGAGGAACACCGGCACGCAGTCGGCGATCGTCACCGCCATCGCCGTCCCGCTGCGCGGCGCGAAGTGCCCGTCGGCTTCGCTCACACGGAGCCACCCCTCCCACACGCCGTCATGCTCTACGACGCGTGTACCGTGCACCTGCGAGGCGGTCGCGAAGCGCGGCGCGAGCTCCTGCAGAAATCCGCGCAGCCCGTACCAGCGCAGCATCACGTCGCGCACAGGCTCGCCCGAGAGTGTGTCGTAGCTCCCCGCCTCGCGCGTCGTCGTGAACGCCGAGATTCCAATGTCCTCGAAGTCCGGAATATTCTCGCGCGGGGGCGCGGAGGGTACGTCCACCGCGGAGAGAGTCAGCTGCGCCGATCCTCCACGCGCGTGATCTGCGCGCCGAGCGCACGCAGCCGCTCGTCGATACGCTCGTAGCCCCGCTCGATCTGGCCCACGTTGTTGATCGTGCTCTGCCCCGTCGCGCAGAGCGCCGCGAGCAGCATCGCCATGCCGGCGCGAATGTCCGGCGATTCGAGCGTGCTCCCGCGGAGCGCCGATGGCCCCGCGACCAGCGCGCGATGCGGATCACAGAGCACGATGCGCGCGCCCATGCCGATCAACTTGTCGACGAAGAACATGCGCGACTCGAACATCTTCTCGTGCAGGAGAATGAGCCCCTCACATTGTGTCGCCGTGACGATGGCGATCGACATGAGGTCTGCGGGGAACGCGGGCCACGGCTGATCTTCGAGCTTGGGAACGTGGCCGCCGAGATCGCTGACGATCGCGCGACTCTGCTTCGCCGAGACGAGAAGATCGTCGCCGACCACCGTGCACTCGATGCCGAGTCGCTCGAAGCCGAGCCGCACCGAGCGGAGATGCTCGACACCGGCGTTCGCGATGCGGAGCTCGGAGCGGGTGACGGCCGCGAGGCCGATGAACGAGCCGACTTCAATGTGGTCGGGCCCGATGCGATGCATCGCCCCGTGGAGCGACTTCGCGCCCGTGATCGTGATCGTGTTGGTGCCGATCCCCTCGATCGACGCGCCCATGGCGACGAGAAAGTGCGCGAGGTCCTGCACGTGCGGCTCGCCGGCCGCGTTGCGGAGGGTCGTCGTGCCGTGCGCGAGGCTCGCGGCCATGAGCGCGTTCTCCGTTCCGGTCACGCTCGGCTCATCGAGAAAGACGTCGGCGCCGCGCAGCCCCTTCGTGCTCAGCACATAGTTCTCACCAATCTCGACGAGCGCGCCGAGCTGCTCGAGGGCGAGGAAGTGAGTGTCAAGGCGGCGTCTGCCGATGACGTCTCCGCCGGGCGGCGGAAGCGTGACGCCACCCGAGCGCGCGAGGAGCGGCCCCGCGAGGAGGATCGACGCGCGGATCTTCGCGCACAGGACCGGATCGAGCGCGCTCGGCTGCACCGTCTTCGCCTCGATAACGAGCGTGTTCCGCGCAGTCCACTCGGCGGCGACACCCAGCGAGATGATCAGCTCGACGAGCGTCTCGCAGTCGCGGATTCGCGGGACGTTCTCGAGGGTGACCTTCTGATCGGAGAGCAGCGCGGCGGCGATGATCGGGAGCGCGCCATTCTTGTTGCCGGACGGGGTGATCGTGCCGGCGAGCGTGTGTCCACCTTCGACGATGTAGCGCAGCGGGGCGGCCAATGGTGACGGAGTGAGGTGGGAAGAGGCAGGCGGATCGCGCTTTGCGCTCGCAATCATGCGAAGATTCGGAAGGATGCCCCGGCCCGCGGCTTCAAGTCAAGGAATGCGCTGGACAACGTAACGGGTCGCTTCCAATTGAACGATCATGGCACCAGCATTGCACTTACCCATACTCACGAGCCGCCGACGCATCGCGCGGGACGCGAGACCCCTGATCTCTCCGAACTTCGCGGACGGATGACCCTGATCGCTCAGATGGGCGGGCTGCTGCTGCAGACGGTGACGGCAGCCACCGAGACAACGATCGTCAAGCCCGCTACGACGGGTCCGGCGTGGTACGTGACGCTCAACCAGATTATCGGTGCCGCGTCGGTGATCGTGTTTCTGGTGCTGATGATCATCCTGATTCCGGCAGTGGTGAAGTTCCGGAGAACGGCGGCGAAATTCGAAGCCGTTCTCAATCACATCGAGCGGAGCATCGACCCCGTGACAAAGCACGCGTCCAACATCGCGAACAACATCGATTACATATCGACGTCGATTCGCGCGGACGTGCAGGCGATCAGGAAGACGCTGCTCATCGCGAACGACGGAATTCGCAGTGTGGTCGACTCGTCCGAGCGGCGGATCCACGAGCTCGGTGCGGTGCTCAGACTCGTGCAGGAAGAGGCGGAGCAGGCGTTCGTCTCCACGGCATCGACGGTGCGCGGCGTGCGTGCGGGTGCAGCGGCGTTCCGCGAAGAGGGTGCGCCGCTCGCGGGCCACCGCGATCTCGACGACGGTGACGACATCGACGATCTCGACGATCTCGACGATCTCGATGACGACGAAGGGGTGGTGAACGCGCTCGGCGGTGAGGAATTCGATGACTTCGATGATGTAAATGACAGCGACCTGGATGCGGCTGCTGATGCCGCGGAGGATATGAGGGATGGTTACGACAACGGGACCTCGTTCGAGCGGGCGAAGCCGCGCATCAAACGGCCAGGACGCGGCGGGCCGGGGTGACGGCGAGTACGATCTTCTGACAGCGGCGGTTCTCGGCCTCGTGGCGGGTGCGGGGATCGCGATGATGCTCCACATTCGACGCAAGCGGACGCCTCGCGATCTCGCACGCGAGGCTGGTGCGATGGCCGGAGCGGCCGCGGGACGCGCGGGACGGCGCGGCGCGAAGTGGGCAGCCGAGCGTGGCGAGGAGATGTGGGACAAGATCCCCTTCGACGACATTAGCGACTCGATCGGCGAGTACGTGCAGAACGCGCGCGAGGCGATCGATGACGTCGTCTCGCACGAGATCAACGATCTTCGCAAAGGCATTCGCCGGCAGCGGAAGCACCTCGGAATCTGACCGCGTTGTAACTTCGAGGATGCCCTCGAACGGTGAGAACGGCCTCCGGCGTCTGACGACCATGAAGTGGAGACGACCGATCACGCGCATTGCGATTCCCTTCGCACTCGCGTTGATCGGGTTGTGCGTGATCACCGCGCCGGCGTGGGCGTGGACACCCGGCACGCACATCTTTCTCGGCGAGGCCGTGCTCGGAGCCTTGAACTCGCTGCCGAGGGCGATCGCCGAGCTCCTCGGCAGCTACCCCGTGGAGTTTCTCTACGGCTCGATCGCGGCCGACACGAGCATCGCCAAGAAGTATGCGCCGGTCGGGCGTCACTGCCACTCCTGGGCGGTCGGTCTCGAAATCTACGATCAGGCGCGCGACGACGCGATCAAGAGCTTCGCGCTCGGCTATCTCGCACATCTGGCCGCCGACACCGTCGCGCACAACTTCTTCGTCCCGCGCTACCTCATCATCGCGTCGCGCACGACGGGAGTCGGACACAGCTACTGGGAGAGCCGCTTCGAGACGCACCTGGGCCAGGGGTACAGCAGGCGCGCTCGCGAAGTGATTCTGCGCGACCACTCGAGATCCGACGATCATCTCGATCGAATCTTGAGCCCCACGATCTTCAGCACGCAGACCAATCGCCGACTGTTTCGGGGGATGGTGTACGTGACGGATACGGAATCGTGGCAGCGCATCTTCCAGCTCGCGGCGGAGAACAGCCGCTGGGATCTCACCGATCCCGATGTCGCGCGTTACATGGAGCGCTCGTACGACTTCATCATCGACTTCCTGCGGCGCGTCGACTCATCGGAGCCGTACGCGCTCGATCCAGCGGGCGACGACGCGCTTCGACTCGCGAAGGAGGTGCGCCGCGATTCACGGAAGGCGGGGATGGAGTTCCGCATGGCGGAGGAAGCCACGCGACAGTTCGCGATGCCGGAATCGCAGCTTCGATTCGCGGCCGATCTCAAAGCGCCGCTCTACTCGCCCGCTGCTGCGCGCGCCGACAAGAGCTGATTGATCGCCTTGGGGTCCGCCCGTCCCTTCGACGCCTTCATCACGAGACCAACGAGCACGCCGAGCAGCTTCTTGTCGCCGGCGCGAAAGCGAGTGGCGACGTCGGGATTCTCGGCGAGCACCTGATCGACCCAGCCGGCCAACGCATCCTCGTTTCGCTCCTGTAGCAGCCCCTCGCGCTTTGCGATGTCGGCGGGGAGATCGCGCGTCTTCACCGCGATCGCGAAGATCGTCTTCGCGGCCGCGCTGCTCACCGTGTTGTCGGCGACCATGCCGATCAGCTTCGCGAGCGAGGACGGCTCGACGGGAAACGCGTCGATCGACGCACCGCCCTTGACCTCCTGCAGCACATCGCGGATCACCCAGTTCGCCGCGGCCTTCGGCTCCGCTCCCTCCTTGACGACGCTCTCGAAGTACGCACCGGTGGGCGGGTTCGCCGTGAGCACCTCAATGTCCGTTGGTGGCAGCATGTACACGGTGGCGAATCGCGTGCGCTTGGCGTTCGGGAGCTCCGGCAGCGAGATGCGCGACTGATCGATCCACGCGCGAGCCAGTTGCAACGGCGGCAAGTCAGGCTCGGGGAAATATCGATAATCGTGGCTCCCCTCCTTGCTGCGCGCCGGACGTACCTCGCCGCGAGTCGCGTCCCACAGCATCGTCTGCTGCGTGATCTCGCCTCCCTCGATGAGCGCTTCGACCTGGTGCGCGAACTCGACCTCCAGCGCGCGCTCGACGCCGGAAAACGAGTTGAGATTCTTGACCTCGGTCTTGGTGCCGAGCTTCGTTTCGCCGCGGAGCCGCGCGCTGACGTTGGCGTCGACGCGGAGACTTCCCTCCTCCATGTTCGCGTCGCTCACCCCCGTGTACTCGATCACCTGCTTGAGCGCGCGCAGGTACGCACCCGCCTCCACCGACGAGCGCATGTCGGGCTCACTCACGATCTCGATGAGCGGAACGCCCGAACGATTGAGATCGATTGCGGTGACGCCCGGATAGCGATCGTGCACCGACTTCCCCGCGTCCTCTTCCATGTGCACGCGCGTCACCCGTACCGTGATCGGCGTGCCGTCCGCGTTCGAGCCGATGACGAGCTTCCCGTGTTCGGCCAGAGGCTTGTCGAACTGAGAGATCTGGTAGCCCTTGGGCAGATCCGGATAGAAGTAGTTCTTACGCGCGAAGATCGATGTCTCGTTGACGGTCGCCTCGAGTGCGTGCGCGGCGATCACGGCGAGGCGTACGGCCTCCTCGTTGAGCACGGGAAGTGCCCCCGGGAGGGCGAGGCACACCGGGCAGGTGTTCGCGTTCGGCGCTGAGCCGTATGCGGTGCTGCAGCTGCAGAACGCCTTCGTGCGCGTGAGCAGTTGCACGTGCACCTCGAGGCCCACGACCATTTCATAATCGGCGAACGTTCGCTTCGCGCCGCTCATGGCTTCCCCGCGCGTGCGGCTTCGAGCGCAAATGCGCCGCGAAACATCGTCTGCTCGTCGAAGTGGCGCGCGAGCAGCTGTCCGCCGACCGGCAGCCCATCGATGTTGCCGATCGGCACCGACATCGCAGGGACGCCCGCGAGATTCGCCGTCGCCGTGAAAATGTCGTTCAGATACATCTCGTACGGGTCCGACTTTGCGCCAAACTCGAACGCCGGGCTCGGCGTCGTCGGCGTGAAGAGCAGAT
Organism: Gemmatimonadaceae bacterium; assembly: GCA_013697785.1. Lineage (GTDB taxonomy): Bacteria > Gemmatimonadota > Gemmatimonadetes > Gemmatimonadales > Gemmatimonadaceae > FEN-1250. Next base: position 18,158 of record JACCWE010000153.1, on the reverse strand, counting down.
GCACGCCGGACTCGAATACCTCGCGGAAGTCCCTGGCGATCAACGTGCGCACTTCCTGCGCCTTCTTATAGTAGGCGTCGTAGTAGCCGGCAGAGAGCACGTAGGTGCCGAGGAGGATGCGACGGGTGACCTCGGGGCCGAAGCCCCTCGTGCGCGTCGACTCGTACATCTCGCGGAGTCCCTTCGCCTCGACGCGCAGCCCATACCGCACACCGTCGAAACGCGCGAGATTCGACGACGCCTCGGCGGGCGCGATGATATAGTAGACGGGGATCGCGAGATCGGTGTGCGGAAGCGAGACGTCGCGCACCTCGGCGCCGCGCGCGCGGAACGAATCGAGCGCATCGTCGCAGAGCTTCGTGATGCCCGGATCGAGTGAGCTCGGGAAGTACTCACGCGGCTTCCCGATGACCACGCCTTTCAGATCGGCGGTTGCCGCAGCAGCGTATCGATCGACGGGACAGTCGGCGCTGGTTGCGTCGCGCACATCGCGGCCAGCGATGACCTCGAGCGCGACCGCGGCGTCCTGCACCGTCGCGCCGAACACGCCAACCTGGTCGAGCGACGACGCAAAGGCGACGAGTCCAAAGCGGCTGACGCGTCCGTACGTCGGCTTCACACCGACGATGCCGCAATACGACGCGGGCTGCCGCACCGAGCCGCCGGTTTCGGAGCCGAGCGCGATGCGGACGATGCCGGCGGCGACGGAAGCGGCGGAACCGCCGGATGAGCCACCGGGCACGCGCGTGCGGTCGACCGGATTGAGCACCGGCCCCCACGCGCTGTGCTCGTTCGAGCTGCCCATCGCGAACTCGTCCATGTTCGACTTGCCGACGAGAACCGCCCCCGCGTCGCGGAGGCGCGTGACCACCGTGGCCTCGTAGGGGCTCACGTAGCCCGCGAGGATGCGCGAGCCGCACGTCGTTTGCAGATGGGTCGTCGCGATGTTGTCCTTCGCGACGAAAGGCACGCCCGCGAGCGCCAGCGACGAGCGGATCGCGTCGACGGCGGCGGCATCTTCGAGCGCGCGCCCTTCGTCGGTCCAGAGAATGCAATTGAGACCCGTGGGACCAGCATCGACCTCCGCCATGCGCTCGAACGCATCGCGGACCGCGTCGACGGCAGAAGTGCTCACTCGACTGACTCGTCGTCGCCGGTGCTCTCGTGCGTCGCGAGACGCGGCACGAGGAGGAAGCCGTCGCGCGACTGCGGTGCGAAGGACTCGAGTGGCCGCGCGAGCGGGATCGGCGGGCCGATGTCGATACGCAGCGGCATCGCCGCGTCGCCAACGCCGGCGGCCGCCATCACGCCGGTGGTCTTCACCTGCGCGAGCGCGTCCATATGCGAGAGAATGCCGTCGAGCTGCCCGACGAGCTCGGGAAGCTGGCTCTCGGGCACCGCAAGCCGCGCGAGCGCGGCGACGTGACGAACATCATCCGGTCCAATAGCCACTACTCGAAGCCTCGTTCGAACTGGGCGTGGGCGAGAACGAATCGCTTTCGCCCGATCTCGGAATCATCGAAGTCGACTGTGAGCTTCGCGTCGCGCGCGCTTCCCGAGAGCTCGGCGACCGTTCCCGATCCGAAGCGTGCATGTCGAATGCGCTCGCCCTTGAAGAAGCTGGGCGCATCCTGCGATGCCTCCGCCTCATCGAGCCACGCGGCACGCTGCAGCGGCTGCCCCGGACGGCGGGCAGACGGTGTTTGCGAGAACGTCGGCACTGCGCGTGTGCTGCCTCGCAGCTTGAAGGAGCCCCGCTGCGTGACCAGCTCCGGCGGAATCGGCTTGAGGAAGCTGGATGGGATGCTCTGCATCGTCTCGCCGTTTCGCCTGCGGCTCCGGGCATGCGAGAGATAGAGCGTACGCATCGCACGCGTGATGCCGACGTAGAACAGTCGGCGCTCCTCCTCCATCATCTCCGGCTCGTCCTGCGCGCGACGCAGGGGAAAAAGACCATCTTCGAGCCCGGTGATGAAGACGGCCGGAAACTCGAGTCCCTTCGCGTTGTGCAACGTCATCATGGACACCGAGTCGGCACCCGCCTTCTGCTGCTCCTCGCTGTTGAGCGCCGCGCGCTGCAGAAAGTGCGCGAGTGGCGTGAGCCCAACCTCGCCGCCATCATCCTCGACCGTGTCCGCGGCAGCATCAATGAGCGATTGCACGTTGTCCAGCCGGTCGCGCGCCTCGGGTCCCTCGGCCTTCAAGTGATCGTCGAAGCGGATCTCGGTGACGAGATTGCGCAGCAGCTCATCCACCGCCGTGTCGGCCGCGGAGAGCTGGTAGCGATGGATCAGCGCCGAAAAATGGGCGAGCGCCTGCCGTGCCGCAGCGCGCAGCGACAGCAGCTTCGACGGCTCGCCTGCGACGTCGAGCAATGGACGGCCGGCCTCGCGCGCGATGGTTTGCAGCTGCTCGAGCGTGGTGTCGCCGAGTCCGCGGCGCGGAACGGCAACGGCGCGCAGAAATGCCTCGTTGTCCGCTGGATTTCCGATGAGCTTGAGGTAGCTCATCAGATCGCGAATCTCGCGACGATCGTAGAAGCGCACCGCACCGATCAGTCGGTACGGAATCGCGCGCTTGCGGAACGACTCTTCGAATGAGCGGCTCTGCGAGTTGGTGCGATAGAGCACTGCTATATCCTTGTAGTCGAGCGCGCGCGTGCCCGCGCCGAGGACTACGATCTCGTCGGCGACGAACTCTGCCTCGTCACGCTCGTCGAGTGTCGCGACCTGAGTAACCGCGTCGCCCGAGGCAAGCGTTGCGCGCAGCGTCTTCCCGCGGCGGCCGGTGTTCTCGCTGATCACCGCGTTGGCGAGGTCCAGCACCTGCGGCGTCGAGCGGTAGTTCTCCTCGAGACGCACGACGGCGGCCGTCGGGAAGTCGCGCTCGAAGTCGAGGATGTTGCGAATGTCCGCGCCGCGCCAGCCGTAGATGCTTTGATCGTCGTCGCCGACGACGAGCACGTTACCGTCGCTCCCCGCCATCAGCCTCACGAACTCGTACTGCGCACGGTTCGTGTCCTGATACTCGTCGACGAGCAGGAACCGAAAGTGCGCCCGATACGCGGCAACGCGATCCGGATTCTTCTGCAGCACGCGCACGGGCAGCACGAGCAGATCATCGAAATCTACCGCGTTCGACTCGCGCAGGGTGGGCTCGAGCTGATCGTAAATCAGCGACGCCGCCTTGCTCAGCGGATCCTGAGCGAGCTTCGCGTACTCTTCAGGCGTCACGAGCGCATTCTTCGCACCGGAGATCGCGCTGCGCAGCGCCTTGGGCGTCCACTCCTTCGGCGAGATGCGGAGGCGCTCCATGATGCGGCGCACCACGGCGAGCGAGTCATCTTCATCGTAGATCGTGAAGCCCGACGTTCGTCCCACGAGCTTCGCCTCGCGGCGCAGCATGCGTGCGCCGATCGCGTGGAAGGTGCCGACCCACATTCCCGCCGGCGCCTTGCCGATCAGCTTCGCTATCCGCTCCTTCATCTCGCCGGCGGCCTTGTTCGTGAAGGTCACCGCGAGAATCTCCTCCGCCCGAACCTCGTGATGCTCGATCAGCCGGGCGATGCGCGTGGTGAGCACGCGGGTCTTTCCGGAGCCTGCGCCCGCCAGCACGAGGATCGGACCCTCGAAGTGGAGCACGGCGGCTCGCTGCGCGCTATTCAGCTTCGCGAGCGAATCTTCAACGACATCGATGATCGGGGGGCTGCTCATCCCTGAAGTATAATGTCGAAGGTCGCGCCTTTCTCCGACGGAGTGAGAATCAGCCGCCCGCGATGATTCTCCTCTGCGATGCGCTTCGCGAGCGAGAGCCCGATCCCCCACCCCGACTCCTTCGTCGAGAAACCGGCCTCGAAGATTCGTGCACGCATCTCGCGCGGAATTCCGGGACCGTCGTCGGCGACACGGAGGCGCACGCGATCCGGATCGAGGCGCTTGGTGGTGATGTACATCCGCCCGCCGCGGCCGGCGAGCGCGTCGAGTCCGTTCTTCACCAGCACCTCCAGCGCCCACTCGAGCAGCACCTCGTCACCCTCGATCGTGATCGGCTCGTTTCCGCCCGCGGCGACGATCGTGACACGATGCGCGAGCGTCGGCACGCGCGCCTGGAAGTAGTTGCCGACGCGCACGACCAGCGCGCCGAGATCGACGACGTCGCGACGCGGCGGGCGCCCAATGCGCTCGAAGCGGTGAGAGACGCGATGCAGCCGCTCGAGGTCTGCCTCCATGTGCGCGATCGCCGACGACGAAACCGTTCCCTCCGCCTGGTCGCGGAGGAGCTCGATCCACCCGCTCAGGCTCGAGAGCGGCGTCGCGAGCTGGTGCGCGGATTCGCGCGCCATCCCCGCCCACACGCGCTCGCGATCCGCGCGATTGCGGGTGCGCAGCGTGTACAGCCCGGCGAGAAAGACGAAGGCGAGCAGCGACGCGAGCACCACCGGGATGAAGCGGAGGCTCGTGATCAGCTGGCTGTCGCCGAAGTGCACCATCCCGATGTTTCGCTCGATCACGGGCGCGTTGAGGCGATCGAGGTATGGGATGTACTCGCGCACCTTCGGGTCGTTGATCTCGGCCGTGAACGGCAGGTTGGCGGCCGCGGTCGGCGCACCTTTGCTGTCCGTCACGATCACCGGCACGCCGAGGGCATCGATGCTGCGCGCGAGATCGAGCAACGCATCGTTGCCCGCGTCGGGGCGCGGATCCGCGAGCGCGCGAAACACGCGCGCGTACATCTGCCCCGAGCGCGCGGCATCGTGTCGAAGCTCGATCACGACGCGCCGCGAAAAAAGGATGTACGCCCCCAGCAGAATCGCGAGAAGCATCCCGAGCACGATGACTGGCGCGCGTCCGCGCATCGGCTAAGTGAGGAGATCGCCGCCGAAATACGGGCGGAGCGCGTCCGGTATCGTGACTGTGCCATCGGGGTTCTGGTAGTGCTCGAGGATGGCGATGATCGTGCGCGGGAATGCGAGCGCCGAGCCGTTGAGCGTGTGCACGAAGCGCGGCTTCTCGCCGGCGGCGGGGCGATAGCGAATGTTCGCGCGCCTCGCCTGGAAGTCGCCGAACGCGCTGCACGACGACACCTCGAGCCACTTCCCGACGCCGGGCGCCCATAGCTCGAGATCGTACGTCTTCGCCGACGAGAAGCCGGTGTCGCCCGCGGCCAGGAGCAGCACGCGGTACGGCAGCTTGAGCAGCTGCAGCACGTGCTCGGCGTGCGAGGTGAGCTTCTCGAGCTCGGCCGACGAGCTCTCGGGCGTGGTGAAGCGTACGAGCTCGACCTTGTCGAACTGATGGACGCGGATCATTCCGCGCGTGTCCTTCCCAGCAGCGCCTGCCTCACGCCGGAAGCACGGCGTGTACGCGGTGAGCGCGCGTGGCAGCGTGCTCGCCTCCAGGATTTCACCGCGCAGGAGATTCGTCACCGGAACTTCGGCGGTCGGGATGAGGAACAGATCGTCGTCGGTGCGATACGCATCGTCCTCGAACTTCGGCAGCTGCCCCGTTCCCGTCATCGTCTCGCGAGTGACGAGATACGGCACGCTCATCTCTTCGTACCCGTGCTCGCGCGTGTGCAGGTCGAGCATGAACATCATCAGCGCGCGCACGAGCCGTGCGCCGCCACGCTGCAGCACTATGAATCCCGAGCCCGAGATCTTCGACCCCGCAGCGAGATCGAGAATGCCGAGCTTCTCGCCGATCTCCCAGTGCGGCCGCACACCCTCGCTCGCGCGCGGCTCTCCCCACGACCGTACGACGCTGTTCGACTCCTCGCCGCCATCGGGAACGTCGGCGAGCGGAATGTTCGGGAGCTGCATGAGGATGTCGCCAAGTTCGCCCTCCACGCCGCCCAGCTCGAGCTCCAGCGCAGAGATCTCGTCGCCGAGCGCGCGCGTCTCCGCGATCAGCGCATCGGCGTTTTCTTTCGCCTTCTTGCGGCGCGCGACCTCCTGCGTGGCGGAGTTGCGCGCGGCCTTCCTGTCGTCCGCGCGCTGGATCAGCGAGCGCCGATTTTTATCGAGCACCTCCGCTCGATCGATCTTCTCCGCGAGCGCATCGAGCTGGAGGCGCCGGCGCATCCCCGCGCGCAGCGACTCCAGATTATCCCGAAGTGTCCTCAGGTCGTGCACGGTCAGTTCTTCGGGATGCCGTCGTCGAACGAGAGGAAGCCGCAGTTGGGATCGTTGCGCAGGCGATACCAGATCGTGCGCGGCACGTGCGGGGAGGTGGCCCCATCGTAGAAGATGCTGTCGATGACGATCTTCGCGTAGATGAACGTGCGCGCCGCGACCGACTGGTTGGAGCACTGCGCCGACGTCGACCGCACGAGCAGCACGCTTCCCGACTGAACGAACACGGGGAGGGTGTCGTTGTAGCCGGTGGTGGGCGCCTCGGTGATCGAGCCGAAGGGCAGCGTGGAGAGTTGCAGGCCGGCGGTGAGAATCGCGCCGATCGCGTGCGGCGGATAGGCGAAGGCCGAGTCGTTCCGGATGTCGAAGACGACGTCGTAATGCTCGCCGGGCGTCGTGATCACCGCGCGCGGAAAGGTGACGTTGATCGCCGTCGGCGCGCTCTCGGGGGCGCCCGTGAGCGCATAGACCGCCGCCGTGTCGTCGATCGTAGCCAGCGTTGCGGCGGTCTTGAACGGGTCGGCGCAGGCCACGGCGCCCGCGCCGATGCCAGCCAGTAGCACCAAGAATCTGACCTTCATGTGCCTGCGCGCCGTTGAGGGGTAAATCAGCTGTCGAGAGAGAAAGGATAGGGCGCAGCCACAACGAGTTCAAGCTGTTATCCTCGCTTGACTTCGGCGACGCGCGGCCAGTACTTTCGCACGACCCACCAGGAGCGTGCATGGCCACCATTCGAGATCTCGTGGGCGCTCTTCGCCAACGCGAAGGCGTCGATGCGGCCGTCGTGCTCGGCCGCGACGGACTGCTGATCGACAGCCAGACCACCGGCTCGGTGAACGCCGAAAGCGTGGCGGCATTGGTGCCATCGATCGTTGCGGCCGCCGAGGAATTTGGCGCGACCGATTCGCGCGGCCCGCTGACGACCGCCATCCTCGAGTACGAACAGGGAATCGCCATCGTCGCCATCCTCTCCGCCGACGCGCTCCTGCTCGTGCTCGCGCAGCCGTCCGCGAACGTCGGGCGATTGCTGTTCGAGCTGCGCCGAAATCGCGAGAACATTTCGTCGCTGGTTTGAGGATGCTCGAGCAGCAACGGATCCACGTGCTGGTGGCCGACGACGAGCCGCACATCGGGCGTATCATCAAGATGAAGCTCGAGCAGGGGCCGTTCGCCGTCACGCTCGTGTACGATGGACGCGAGGCGCTCGAGCAGATGGAGGCAGATCCGGAGATCGCCCTCGTGCTGCTCGATGTCATGATGCCCTATGTGAACGGACTCGACGTGCTGGCAAAGCTGCGCCTCGAGGAGCGGTGGCGCGCGGTTCCATGCATCGTACTCACCGCGGCAGGACAGGAGCAGCATCACAAGCAGGCGATGGCGCTCGGCGCGAGCGAGTTTCTCACGAAGCCGTTCAGCCCGAAGAAGCTCTATGCGCGCGCCGCGGAGCTGACCGGCGTGCCGTCCGAGGAGATGGGAGCAACGGAACGTTGAGTCGCTGGGCCGTCATTCTCGCCGGGGGCGTCGGGTCGCGCTTCTGGCCGCTCAGCACTCCGAAGCGTCCGAAACAGCTTCTCCCGCTGATCACCGACACGCCGCTGCTCGCGGACACGGTCGCTCGTCTCGCCGAGCTCGTGCCGGCGGAGCGCACGCTCGTCGTGACCAATGCGTCGCTCGCCGCCGCCGTGCGCGAGCTGCTGCCGGCGCTTCTCGCGGAGAACGTGATTGCGGAGCCGCGCGCGGCGGGTACTGCGCCCGCGCTGGCGTGGGCCGCGGCCGCGGTCGCGCGCCGTGGACGCGCCGACGATGTGATTCTCAACGTCCACGCGGACTGGGCGATCGGCGACAGCGTGGAGTTTCGCGCCACGCTCGCGCGCGCGGCCGTGGTCGCGGAGCATGAACAAAGTCTCGTGACGGTTGGCATCGTGCCGACGCGTCCCGACCCCGGCTTCGGCTACATCGAGCCCGGCGAGGCGATCGGCGGTGCGGACGCCGAGGGCGCGCGCCGCGTAGCGCGCTTTGCGGAGAAGCCGAGCCGCGACGTGGCGGCGAAGATGGTGGCCGATGGCTTTCTCTGGAACTCGGGGATCTTCGTCTGGCGCGCCGATGTCTTTCTCGCCGAGGTGCGCGCGCACACGCCGGAGGTCGCGTCGGCGCTCGCGCTTGCGGAGTCCGGCGATCTCGCAGCCTTCTTCGCGAGCGTGAAGTCGATCTCGGTTGATGAAGGGGTGCTCGAGCGGAGCTCGCGCGTGCTCGTGCTTCCCGGCGATTTCGGGTGGGACGATGTCGGCACGTGGGCGGCGCTGCATCGCGTGCGCGCGCGCGACGGCGCAGGGAACGCCACGTATGGCGACGTGCACAGCGTGTTTTCGACGAACAACGTGGTGCACGCGGAAGCGGGATCGGTGGTGCTGTACGGTGTCGATGATCTCGTCGTGGTCACGCGCGACGGGATGACGCTGGTGACGACGAAGGATCGCGCGGCGGAGCTCAAGCTGCTGCTCGATGCCCTGCCCGCGCGCGTGCGCGATCGCTCGTGACCGATCTGCATCTGTACGACGATGCGCTCGCGCGGAGCTTCGAGCCGTTCGCACTCACGCGCCCCTTCGGTGAGATGCGCGCGGGGATCGCGCTGGGCCGCGCGCGATGGGAGCGCGCGCTCAATGTGACGGCCTCGGGCTTCATCGGTGCCGAGCATCTGCGCGATTTCGAGGAGGCGGGCGCGCCGCCTGCATCGGGCGAGCTTCGCGCGGGATCGATCGTCGCGAACAGTCGCTGCATCGTCCCGCTGGGGTGGAGCGCGCAGGATGCGGACGTGTGGACGTGCGACGGGGCGGTGGCGGCCGTGCGCACCGCGAGCGCGGTCGGCGCAGCGGCGCTCGCAGACGGTGCTCGCGCGCTCGAGACGCTGCGCGGTGCGGGGACGCGCGTCGTCGATATCCCGGGACGCTGGGTGGGCGCCGTGTGGGAGCTCATCACGCAGCTGGTCCCGCAGCTCCGCGAGGACATCGACGCAATGGGACCGCATCTCACCTGCGAGCTACCCGCGGGCGCGATCGTGATCGGCGGCGGACGAGTGTGCGTCGAGAAGGGTGCGACGGTCGAGCCGCAGGTGGTATTCGACGTGACGAATGGGCCGATTCTCGTGCGGCGCGGCGCCAGCGTGCGCGCGTTCACGCGGCTCGTGGGTCCGTGCGCCGTGCTCGAGAATGCGAGCGTCCTCGGCGACCGCGTATACGGATGCTCGATCGGCGAGTTCAGCGTCATTCGCGGCGAGATTTCGGAGACGATCGTGCTCGGCCACGCCAACAAGGGGCACGATGGCTTCGTCGGCCATTCGTACCTCGGGCGCTGGGTGAACCTCGGCGCCGGCACGATCACGAGCAATCTCAAGAACACATATGGATCAGTGCAGCTGTGGACGCCGGCTGGTGTGCGCGACACGGGCACGAGCAAGCTCGGCTCGATGATCGGTGATCACGCCAAGACCGGGATCGGCACGCGGCTCACGACGGGAACCGTGATCGGCGCTGGCGCGAACGTGTTCGGAACGGAGATGCCGCCCAAGTACGTGCCGCCGTTTTCGTGGGCGGACGGCAGGGAGTTGAGCGATTTTCGGCTCCCGAAATTTCTCGACATCGCGACGCGCGTGATGTCGCGCCGGTCGGTGGAGCTGAGCGAGCGCGGGCGACGCGCGCTGAGCGCCGCGCACGCGAAGAGCAGGAGCGCATAGCGTGCGCGTCTGGGTGCTCGGCAGCGGATCCGCGGGGAATGCGGTGCTCGTCGAGAGCGGTGGCACGCGCATTCTCATCGATGCGGGCTTCCCCGTGCGGGAGCTCGCGAAGCGGCTGAGCGCGATCGGCGTGAGCGGCGAGTCGATCGAGGGCGCGATCGTCACCCACGAGCACGACGATCACGTGCGCGGTGTGTGCGCGGCGGCGAAGAAGTGGAAGTGGGCAGTGTACGCGAGCGCGGGGACGATCGCGGGGTATCCGCTGCTCAAGGAGATTTGTGCGCGCCCGTTCGTCGCCGGTGCGACGCTCGAGCTCGGAGACCTCAGCGTGCGGACGGTGCGCACGCCGCATGATGGAACGGAGCCCGTTGCGGTGGTGGCATCATCGCGTGCGACGGGCGCGCGCGCCGGGATCATCTACGATCTCGGGCATGTGCCCGCGTCGTACCGGCGGGTGTTCGAGCGGCTCGACATACTCGTGCTCGAATCGAATCACGACGAGGGAATGTTGCGCGCAGGACCCTACCCTCCGAGCGTGCAGTCGCGCATCGGCGGCGCCTACGGGCATCTCAGCAATCGGCGTGCGGGTGCGTTCGCGCGCGATTGCGTGCACGGCGGACTCGCGCAGCTCGTGCTGGCGCATCTGAGCGAGCGGTGCAACGATCCGGAGATCGCGCTCAGGTCGATGCGCGACGCGATTGCGCCAACGAGCTTTCGGGGAGCAATGAGCGCCGCGCGGCAGAGCGAGGTGTGCGGGCCGTTCACCGCGGGGAGAAACACGCGCGCGGTAATCGCTGCGAGTCAGCTGTCGCTCGAGCTCTAGCGCCGCACCCGGTGGCCGACTTTTCGCCCCGTTCCTACATTCAGAGTGAGAGACGATAGAAGAGCCGTACGTCCGGTGTTTGGAAGGTGATTTCACGGGGCAAGGAGGAACAACCCCTCAACTGTGAGCACACACACCGGGCGGACGGCTCTTTCTATTTTTTTGTCGGTTCGGGCGTTGTGCGATACGGGTTCCGGGCCCGCACAATTAGTACGTCCGCGTGTCGAGAAAAGTTGCAGGGCGTCAGTGCGCCTGCAGCAGCGTGGTGTATGCTCGCACCCGTTCCAGGTAGTCCGCCGCCTCTGCCTGACCGCCCGTGAGCTCGGAGAGGTGTGACACCCAGTCTGCACCGTAGCGGTCAACGAGCGCCTTCACCTCGATGTAACCTCTGTTATAGCTGACGGTTACGAGATCGAACATCTGATGTTGGGTGAGGGGCCTGCCGCCGTTGAGTTTCGCGCGTGCAGCCGGACCGTCGCCGCCGGGCCAGAAAGCCGTCGTCCACTTGTTCTCGAGCAGGCGGACCCAGAAGAGCGCCGCGCGCGCGCTTGACTCGGGCGCGAAAAGAAATTCAGTGCGGGAGGTCACGGCTCCACGCGCGAGCAGGGAGTGGATCGCGGCGGCCGTCGCCGTCGGCGAACGCACGGCGGCGGCGCGAGGCCAGCGATTCACCTCGGGCGCCATCCACTGAAAGTGGTATTCGGTGACCATCAGGCGCATGTCGGAATCGGCGTTCGCCGTGAGTTGCGCGAGTCCGAGCGCGGGAGCGTAGCTGACGGCGAGCGAGTCGCCGCCTGACTCCTTGAGGATGAGCGCCGTGATGTACGCCGGAGCTATGGCGAGGCGATCGTCGCGCGACCACTTCTCGAGCAGGGGCACGATGCGCCGGCGGACGAAGGCGTACTGATCGTCACGCAGCCGCGGACTGCCGTTGGCGTTCCGGAATGCGGACGCGGGGAGATCGGCGACATGCGGCGCCGACGACGTCGCGGAGTCGAGCGAGATGCGCGGCTCGCGAACCTGCGCCGCGATACTCGGCGACGCGATACTCGGCGACGCGAGTGCAAACGCCGTGAGCGCGGCGCGAAAAAACCGCCGCATCACGACGGTGTCGTGTGTGTCGAATCGTGCATTGCTGGTCACCTGTTGTACGAGCGCAAAGCGGGGGCCCGGAATTCCGGACCCCCGCCTCGAACACGACTTGTGGAGCTCGTGCGTTTAGTACATCCCACCCATGCCGCCGCCGGGGCCGCCGGCAGGAGCGCCCGACTTCTCTTCCTTCTTCTCGACGATGATCGCTTCCGTCGTGAGGAGCAGGCCGGCGATCGACGCCGCGTTCTGCAATGCGGTGCGGGTCACCTTGGTCGGATCGATCACGCCCGAGGCAACCAGATCCTCGTACGTGTCCGTGAGTGCATTGTAGCCGTACTTGTCATCCTTCGAGCTGCGAACCTTCTCGAGCACGATCGAACCTTCGCCGCCCGCGTTCTGCACGATCATGCGGAGGGGCTCCTCGATCGCCTTGCGGATGATGTCGACACCGATCTGCTCCTCGGCATCGTCGAGCTTGAGCGCCTTGAGAACCTTCTGCGCGCGAATAAGGGCAACACCGCCGCCGGGGACGATTCCTTCCTCGACCGCGGCGCGCGTGGCGTGCAGCGCATCCTCGACGCGGGCCTTCTTCTCCTTCATCTCGGCCTCGGTCGCAGCGCCGACGTTGATCACAGCGACACCGCCGGAGATCTTCGCGAGACGCTCCTGGAGCTTCTCCTTGTCGTAGTCCGACGTCGCCTTATCGATCGCGGCGCGGATCTCGGCAATGCGGCCCTTGATCTTGTCCTCTTCACCGGCGCCATCGATCAGCGTGGTGTTGTCCTTGTCGACCACGATCCGCTTCGCCTTGCCGAGGTCGGTGACCTGAGCGTTCTCGAGCTTGAAGCCGACTTCATCGGAGATGACCTGACCGCCGGTGATGACCGCGATGTCCTGCAGCATCGCCTTGCGACGATCGCCGAAGCCGGGCGCCTTCACGGCCGAGACGCGAAGCGTGCCGCGGAGCTTGTTCACGACCAGCGTCGCGAGCGCCTCACCTTCGACGTCCTCCGCGATGATGAGCAAGGGCTTGCCGAGCTGCGCGACCTTCTCGAGCACCGGGAGGAGATCCTTCATCGACGAGATCTTCTTGTCGTGAATCAGGATCAGACCATCTTCGATCACGGATTCCATCTTTTCGGGATCGGTGACGAAGTACGGCGAGAGATAGCCGCGGTCGAACTGCATGCCGTCGACCGTCTCGAGCGTGGTCTCGAGGCCGCGCGCTTCCTCGACCGTGATCACGCCATCCTTGCCGACCTTCTCCATCGCTTCGGCGATCAAATCACCGATCTCCTTGTCGTTGTTCGCGGAGATGGAGCCGACCTGCGCGATTTCCTTCTTGCCTGCCGTCGGGACGCTGATGCGCTTGAGCTCTTCGACGACTGCGGCAACGGCGCGATCGATGCCGCGCTTGAGCGCCATCGGGTTCGAGCCTGCCGTGACGTTCTTGAGACCTTCGCGGAAGATCGCCTGGGCGAGCACGGTCGCCGTCGTGGTGCCGTCGCCGGCGATGTCGGACGTCTTCGTCGCGACTTCCTTCACCATCTGGGCGCCCATGTTCTCGAGCGGATCGGATAGCTCGATCTCCTTCGCGACCGTGACACCGTCCTTCGTGACCGTCGGCGCGCCGAACTTCTTGTCGATGACGACGTTCCGTCCCTTCGGGCCCAGCGTGACCTTGACGGCCTCCGCGAGCTGGTCGACGCCGCGCTTGAGCGCCGCGCGAGCCTCGGTATTGAAATGCAGTTCCTTGCTAGCCATATGATTTTCGGATTAATGAGAGTTTGAATAGCGAATCAGATGCGGCGGGAGTAAGCCCGCGCAACGCGCAACGCTGTTTAGATGATCGCCAGGACGTCGGACTCGCGCAGGATCAGGTACTGGTCGCCTTCGATGGTGACCTCGGTGCCGCTGTACTTGCCGTAGAGCACCTTGTCGCCAACCTTCACTTCCATCGGCACGCGCTTGTCCTTCTCGAAGCGGCCCGGTCCAACGGCGACGATCTCACCCTGCTGCGGCTTTTCCTTGGCGGTGTCGGGGATGTACAAACCGCCACGCATCGACTCCGTCTCTTCCAACGCTTTAACAACCACACGATCGGCGAGCGGACTGACCTTCAGCGCTGCCGCGCTCTTAGTAGCCATGAGTCGCGTTTCTCCTTCAGTTAATGAGTTCAGACTTGCTGCGAAACGAACGAGCCTCTTACTGTTGGCACTCAACGGGCGAGAGTGCTAACACCCCAAAGGTAGTCTAGCGTAAGGCGTGAGTCAAGCTCTTGGAGGGTATGATGCGTTCCGCTCTAAGTGCGCCAATTTGAACGAGTTACGATATCGCTGCGTGCCGCTCTGGCAGACATTACGAGCTTCGCTGCGGGATTGGCAGAAGCGCGCGCTCGGTCTAGTTGGTTGCGATTAGTACCGCGATGTCCGTCACTGCCCAGGCGAGGAGTGCCGCGTACATCCCGCGCTTATGTGCCTGGGGAGCCATCCACGGAGCGCGCGCGATCCAGGGAATCAGCACCGCCAGCCAGGCAGCCGCCGCGATCGCGAGCGCGGTGCCGGAGTAGGCCGCCCCGGAAGCGTGCGTCGACAATGACGATGATCTCGCGAAGCAGGCGAAGGCCGCGCACAGCGACACGATAGACACCGCGAGGCTCGCCCGCACGCCCAGCACCAGCGCGAGCGTGCGGTCCCCACGCGCACGGTCTTCCTCGAGTTGGTATAGCTGTGTGAGTGGATAGAGCGCGGCGAAGAGCGGCGCGAAGCCGCCGAGCGCCCACGCTCCGGATGCGGAGAGCGAAAGCCGTGTGAGCGCCCATCCCGCGTATGGCGTCAGCGTTCCAAAGCCGATCATGTTGATGATCCAGTCCGCGCCAGCCACCGCCTTGAGTCGCGCCGGCGGCACGCTGTAGAGCAGCGACATCGCGAAGCAGATCGCGTAGGCGATCGCGAAGCCGCGCCGCACGAGCGCGAGCGCGATCGCCTGCCCCGCAAGCATCAGCGCAAAGCCGAAGAGCGCGAGATGCCGCGGCGGCTTCGGTGGCGCATCGAGATAGCCGATATCTCCCTCGTCGTTGTCATAAGCGCTGTTGATCGCGAGCGTGCCGCCGTTGAGGAGCAGCACCCACACCGCGAGACCGATCGCGAGCGCGCCAGCGCGCACGCCGTGCACGGTGTTGCCGATACCTTGCGCCAGCGCGAAACCCACAGTCGTGTGCGCGATCATGATCGGCCACTCGCGCGGCCGCATGTGCAGCACGTAGCTGAATCCGTCACCCGGCAGGATTCGATAGCCGAGTGCGCGGAGGCGACCGCTCACGCCGTGGCGGGCTTCGCGAGGAATGCGAAGGCGATCTCGAGCCCGTAGAGCGTGAGATACGGCTCGACGATGTCGATCTCCTTGCAGATCGACGTCACGAGCGGCGCGAGGCCGCCGGTCGCCACGATCTTCGGCACGCGATCCGTCGGCCACTCGGCCTTGATGCGACGCACGAGCCCGTCGATCGCGTCCGCCGCTCCGAAGAGCACACCCGAGCGAATGCAGTCTTCCGTGCGCGTGCCGATCGCGCGCGCGGGGGGCACGAGCTCCGTGGCCGGAAGCTTCGACGTGCGACGAATGAGTGTGTCCGCCGACGTGCGGAGCCCGGGCGCGATGATACCGCCGAAGAAGACGCCCTCGGCGGTGATGCAATCGTAGGTGGTGGCGGTGCCGAGGTCGACGACGACGGTGTCGACCTTGTAGATGCGACTCGCGGCGAGGGTGTTGAGAATGCGATCGGCGCCAACGGTGAGCGGCTCGTCGACCTGCAGCACGATCGGGAGGCCCGCGCGCGCATCGATCACGCGCGCCTTCACTCCGAGCCAGCGATCGCACGCCTCGGCAAGCGGCGCCGTCACCGCGGGAACGACGGAGCCGATCGCCGCACCGGTGATCTGCGATCGCTCGAGATTTCCCGCGCGCAGCAAATCATGAAGGAGAAGTCCGAGCTCGTCGGGAGTGCGCTCGACGGCAGTCGTGAGCCGCCAGTGCGCGCGCAGGTCGGCGCCATCGAAGACACCGACAGTCGTCTCCGTGTTGCCGATATCGAAGACCAGAATCACAGATCCTCCTCGAAAACCAGAGAGCCGCTGCGCGCGGCGACGTCGCCGGCATTGGTGCGAACGAGCAAACCGCCGCGCGCATCGATGCCGCGCACGACACCGGCGAGCGGCGAGCTGCACCGCCTGCCGCGTGCCCGGTCGCGGAGCTCGAAGTCGTGCAGCTCGGCCGCGCCGAGCGCGCCCGGGATCGCAACCGCCGCCCGCACGGCGGGCACCAGCGCCGCGAGGACATCGATGCGATCGACGCCCGCTCGCAGCGCGCGCGCGTGCGGGATGTCGTGCGGAACGCGGCAGTTGATCCCGATACCGATGGCGATCCAGTCGACGCGCTCGTCGCGCCATCGGCTCTCGATCAGGATGCCACCGAGCTTTCCGTCATCGAGCATGAGATCGTTCGGCCACTTCACGCGGAGCTCGCCATCGGTGAACGCCTCGAGCGCACGTGCCGCCGCGAGCCCGACGCGGAGCGATAGCACCTCGAGCGCCGCCTCGTCGCGCGGCCGCTCGATCATCGTCATCCAGATCCCGGCGCCAACCTCCGACGCCCACGACCGCCCACTTCTCCCCCGCCCCGCCGTCTGCCGCTCGGCGAGGATCAGCGTCCCGTCGCTCGCGCCCTCACGGGCGAGCGGGTGCGCGACGTCGAGCGTCGACGGCACCTCGTCGAAGAGCTCGACGTGCGGCACCCCGCAGCGCTCGGCGATCGTCTCGACGTCCGCACCGGCGTAGAGCTGCGCCGCGATCACTTCACGCATGCGTGCGCATGTAGAAGAGCGCGAGCACCGCAAGCCCGACCACCACCCGATACACCGCGAAGACGCCGTAGCTGTGCGAGCGCACGTAGCGCATCACGACTGCGATCGCGAGCCAACCGCTGATCGCCGATGCGAGTACGCCAATGAGCAGCGGCATCGACGCTCCTCCGTCGCGCAACAGATGCGGCACCTTGAACACGGCGGCAGCCGCGATGATCGGCATGCTCATGAGGAAGCTGAAGGTCGCGGCGCTCTCGCGGTCGAGTGCGAGCGAGCGTCCCGCGGTGATCGTCGCTCCCGAGCGCGAGACGCCGGGGAGCAGCGCCGCCATCTGCGCGAGGCCTATGAGTATCGCGTCGGACCAGCGAAGCGATTCGAGCGGACGTGTTGCCGGGCGGATGCGATCGACGAACCAGAGCACCACGCCCATCACCGCGAGCGCCGTCGCGATCAGCGCCGGCGAGCGAAATTGCGACTCGGCGTAGTCGTTCAGAAGCAGTCCCGCGATCGCGCCGGGGATCGTGGCGACGATGAGGAAGATCACGCGCCGCTGCTCGACGCTCTGGATGCGCTGCGTGCGCACGATCTGCAGCGCGGCCACGATCAGCTTCATCCATTCGTCGCGAAAGTAGAAGAGCACCGCGACGAGCGTGCCGACGTGCAGCGCCACATCGACGGCGAGCCCCGGCTCGGGCCAGCCGAAGAGCCACGGCGCGAGCGCGAGATGCGCGGAGCTCGAGATCGGAAGAAATTCGGCGAGCCCCTGCAGGATACCGAGCACCAGCGCCTGAAAGACGGTCATTTCGTTGATGAAAGAGTGGGGTTCATGCGCGAGCGACCAGTAGCGCCGCCATCGCGCACGCCATCGCGAGCTTGAAGAATGCAGGGCTACCCGGCTTTCCGCGCATTGCACGCGCGGTCGCGAGGCCGAGCGCCGCGATCGCGGGGATGAGCGCGGCGAACAGAACGAGCGGCGACTTCACGCGCGGTACGACACCGAGGGCGAGCGCGATCCCGGCCGCGACGAGCGCCACGAGAATCGCCGCGCGTGCGGGGCCCACGCCGGCGACGTTGGGCAACGTGCTGCGCGAGAGGCGATCCGCGTCACGATCATCGAGGTCCTTCGCGAGCTCGCGCGCGAGGTGCAGCGGGATCGCGATGAGCACCAGCGGCAGCCCGCGCTCCCAGCTTCCCGCGGCGTAGCTCCCGTACACGAACGGGAGCGATGCGAGCACGGCAACGACGGCGTTTCCGAGAAAGCCGGTGCGCTTGAGCCACGGAGAATAGAGCTGCATGAGGAGCAGAACGACCACCGTGCACACGCCGAGAGTCACGCTCACCATGGACGCGCAGACGACCGCAGCGATCGCCGCTGCCATCGCGATCGTTTCGGCCGCGGCCGGCGGAAGTGCGAACGATGGGAGCGGCCGCGCCGGGTGCGCAACGCGATCGATCTCGATGTCGGCGAGATCGTTCCACGAGTTCGCGGCGACGGTGAGCGCGATCGCGGCAAGTGCCGCGAGCG
>JACCWE010000116.1 GCA_013697785.1 Gemmatimonadaceae bacterium | reverse complement strand
CCTCCGGTCTGCTCTCCCCCGACGGGTCACAGGTGCGGAGTGCATCTGCTTGCATCGAACTCGGGACGCGTGTCTTGAACACGACGTGTCGTTGTCCAAGCCAGAAATCGAGCATCTTGGGCCTCGGTTGCGCGGATATGGCCACTCGTGGCAAATCAGTGGTGCGACCCACGCCACACGACGCCGCGAACGCAGTGTAACACGCTAGACTAAAGCGGCGCGTCATATGGCTCGTCTCCTAAGCCTCTGTTCAGCCTCGTCAATGTCGCTTCTCATAATCGAGGTGAGAGTGTCGTCAATGAAGGACGGGGCGTCACCATTCATTAGATCGTTAGGCACGGCGTTGTCTTCGAGTCCAAGGTTGTGCCCGAGTTCATGGGCCGCAACGTGCTCTACCAATTTTTCTATCTTCTCGGCATCATCCTTATGGTCGGGATCCAAGTGAGCAGCTCTAATTTTGGCGACAAGCCGGTCAAGGGCGATCACAATGTCCTTTGGGTGCGGCTCTTTCGCGTCGCGCTCGACGGGAGCAATTCCGATCACTTGACGAGCTTGAGCACGGGGCGCTTCGCAGGCAGCGGGTTGGGAATCTCGCCGTCGGCATAGCGTGACTGGTGTGTGCGCTCGTTCTCCTTCGCGAGATGAAACTGCCAGTAGTCGTCAAAATCGCCGCTGGTCCGCAGCGCGCGAAGGCGAAGGATCGCCTCGGCGCCCGTGAGCGACCAGCGCGCGCCGGTACGACCCATCCGGTCTTGGACGAGGTAGCGGCACGCGCCCTCGATCACGCCGGTGGCGATCGGCAGCCCATCGGCGAGCGCACGGTCGTAATGCAGGAGTCGCGTGTGCTTGACCAAGTAACCTGCGGCCTTCTCGACAGGTCGTGCTGCCGTGACGTCCAGGCCATGGCTCTTGGCCATCAGGCGCATGCTCTTTGCGATCTCGCCGCCGCTGCGTCCGCTGAGCAGCTTGACGAGTTGGTGTTCGACCCACGACTCCGCCTCGGACGTGCCGTCCTTGTGAAACGCGTACGCGGCGCGCCACAGGTATTCGAGTGCGTGGACGATGTCGAGCACGATCGTGATTTCCACGCCGATCTTGCGTGCCGCGCGTTCGACGCGTTTGATCTGGTCACGCTGACCGTCCACGAGGACGACCCACCGACGCCGAAGATCCGGATCGCGGCGCAGCGCCTCGTCGAAGGCATCGTTGATTACCGCCTGTGCGGAGCGTTCCGCGCTCGCCCAGACGCGCTTGTTCGTTGGCCGCGGCCGCGTACCCGCTCGTGGCGTGCGGAGGCCATGCAACACATCGGAGCTGGTCCGCTGCCAAAGCGCGATCGAGTAGACCACTGCGACCTGGGCCATCCGCTTGCGGTTGGGCTTCTCGCCCTTCGCGAGACGCGTATGCAGCTTCGGCTCGGCCGCCGCCGCCTTGCGCGTCGCCTCGCGCAGATCCTCGTGCCGCATCGCGATGCCCTTACCATCGAAGCTGAGCACGAGCAGATCGTCGGTGTCCTCGGGCTCGCGCAGCCGGTCGCGGTAGAAGGCATCGAAGTCCTGCGCCGCGCGCACGGTCAGTTCTTCGACCTGGCGCTTCGGCACGTGCGCGCCGGTCCGCTTCGCGATCAGTTCCACCACCTCGTCGAATGATGACTTCGCGCTCTCCTCGGCGACGATCCGACGCACGTCGTGCGTGTACTTCTCGTCGGGAAGTCCGAGCGCAGCATCGAGCGGGGCGAGTCCCTCCACCCCTGGCGCCTGGTACAAGAGCCGCTTCACCTCGATCTCGCCGACCGGCGTCTCGATCCGCCGCGACGCGGTCCGCACCTCCGACCGCTCGACTCCATCGACACCGACGACCTTCACCCGGCGCTCCTGCTCCGCGCGCCGATCGAAGTAGCCCTGCATCAGCTCCCGCAGCAGCGCGGTGCCATCCTTCGCGAGCAACTGCGACACCGCGTCCGCGGTCGCGCCTTCGTCTGCCATCGCGAGCAGCTGCTCGATGATCTTGTCCATCGCTACGTGAGCCTCGCAGAACGGGCTGTCATTGGCGATCCTCGCGGTGCTCGTCTTGGTCATCAGCCCGCAGACGCTACCCGCTCGCGCTCGATCCGGACAGCGCCTCCGAAACCAACCTCGCGGAATCGATCAGGTTTCTGCCGTCGCGAAAGATCCGCACCCAAAGCCATTCACCGCGCACTATCTCGAGGCACCCGAGGGCCTACTTGACGAGTCGCCGTATCCTACGCTGTCCGTTCACGACGGCCAGTTGGTCTCATACGCGCGCGATAACGACGTCACCAACCTCTATCCAGACCACGTCCCGATCCTCGCGCGCACCCCCGATGGGGTTCGGTGGGATGTACGTAAGATGCCGAAGACGCTGCGCGAGTACGATTGGTCGAGGTTCGGCCTCGTGGCGCTGGACTGGCCAATCAAACCGAGCAAGTCATCGCAGTTCGAGCTCGACGATGGCAATCGCGGTTTCG